>JAJNBK010000207.1 GCA_021155845.1 Nitrososphaeraceae archaeon | reverse complement strand
ATATATCAAAAGCTGAATTCTGGCAACAGGGCTTTGATCTAGTTGCTAAAAAAATACAAGAGTTAAAGGATATGAATTGATTTAGCGTATCTGTGAATCGAACAACATGACGGGGTAAATCAGAAGAACGATATAGACAAGTAATAACTACATATAATTTAGCGTGGTCTGCAGAACCATAATTGTGTTTGGCAATTATGAGAACTTAACTGAACTAATATCATTCCTGTAATTCTCTTAATCTTCTCTAATGCTTTGATATCTGCAAAGAAATCATTTGTATTAAATATCAGAAGTTCTTTATCATCATCAGGCAAATATTCGAAACCACAGTCTTTGGTACAGTCCAAAATCTCCCATATCCATTCTTCACATTCATCTATTGGTAGTAATGAAGACGATGACTGTCTACTTCTGGCCAAGCTATTTTTATTATTCAATAAAACATTTAACAATATATATATGAGAAGAGGATTTTGTTGTTTCATTATTTTATCAGAGCGAGCTTCCGACTTTATTTTTCGATAGGCTTGCATTAGCCTATTAATCATACATACAAAGACGTATCTCTTAAGGGTTTGTGTCTACCATGTGTTTAGGTTACGAAATCCCAGAAAACCAGCAGCAGAAAATAAAGAACAAAAAGTTAGAGGAAGAGAATATAGAACTCCAACCAGAACTTGAAAAAGAAGAAGAACAACCATTAGTGGCTTCTGCATAAATAAGACAACTTTTTAATATTTTGTACAAAAAAGCAACCTCTTTTTTTGTTTTCTTATAGATATATTCAAAGATATTTATTTTTGACCCTCCTCTTTTTGCTTTTTCTCTATAGCTGAGAAGTACTTACATGGTAACGTATTGATATATCACACACATCTTACCGTTTCAAATTCAATATCTCATACCTTATCGCAGAAAACAGAAGTCATTGTATCAAAGAATCTTGTGCCTGTAGGGAATTGATATCAAATCCTATTAAGACCTTAATAGTAAATTTTGTATAAAAGGAAAATGATTAGCACCATGAGTGGATTGATTAGAGAATAAGTTCTAGAACATTTCCTTTACATATTTCGGATTTATGTATTCTTTTAGATTTCAAACAGTCAATCATGCAATTTATCCATTATGGTCAACAAGTGGTGGTGGTGCACTCTTATTTTATTGAAAATGATACGCTGCAAACAATCAATGGGTCAATAGTTTGAATTTGAATACCATATTTTCTATAGTTGCTGTTATTTATTTTATATGAATTACAACTCCTTCGTAATAAAACTTTTAAAATATCTTATATGGATCTAGTATTCAAGATATACGTCTTGGCTAATCTTACCTAATTATCTATGCAAGTGTATATCAAGCTAACTAATAGGAATTATAAGATTCATTATGAATTACTTTTATATTATATTAATCATTTTTTTCATTTAATAGAGAATGCTCAAGGTTTTGAAGAGGTATGATAAATTACCATAAGCTTGCGATACCTGCTATTGCTATATTTGCTGCTGGTGGAATAATCAGTTTCTTATTAGCGTACAACTTCTATCCTGAAAAGCATGTCAATGTCAATATAGGTGGTAAGTGCTATGAATTGCTTGATTCGGCATATGCAAAATATCAAGACCTTGCAGCTAATAATGAGATAGAGATTTTGAAATTGCAGCTTGATGCTATAGAGACAGAACAAGCAATACTACCCGTTACATTCAGTGGACGTCAATCAGACATTATGGACTTTAAAAATAAATATGATATTAACATAATTTCTGACAAAGCAATAAGTGAGGACATTAGTGTTGACAAACGAATAGTAAGAGCCACACTAACAAAAGATGAATTGAAAAAAATTGTAAATGATTTAGTAGTAAAAGATGTCAATCCTTTAAGCAGAACTGTAGCAGGTAGTATTGGATTGCAGCCTACCTCACACATAACACCTGAGGAAGGAAAAAAGATTTCATTAAATTCTACCCAGTTTTTGCGAAAAGGTATCCAGGAAATTATTAATACACAGGATGGAGTAAAGCCAGCTGAATGTCGAAGTACAGTACGATACTAATAATAATTTCAATTGTAATGGTTCTTAACAAATTAGAAGCATAACCGATTAAGAAAATAAGCGAATGCTAAAATTCAATAATTTTCATCTTATTATTATATGGAAATATTTTTGTTATCTAGCATATCCAACTTTACAAAGTATAATACCATTGCAATGCCTTTTGCTTTAAATGCTTTCTTCGCTACTATTCTTCCCTTCACCTTGTGATCTTATCTTCATACCCTGACTATCCTTTACTCTAGGTTTACAATAAAATTAGTAATAAATGCCGTTATTATGATAATATAGTTTATTGACAAGTGTATATATCATGCCTGATGAAGTTAATAACGGAAAGGTAGCAATAGTGACTGGCTCATGCAGAGCTGTCGGAAGAGCAATTGCATCTGAATTTGCTAAAGCAGGATATTCTGTAATAATAAATGGGTTAGACGAAATGGCTTTGAACCAAGCTGCTGAAGATATTGCAAAAATAGTTGGTAAGAATAATAGAGTAGTCCCTATTCCAGGAGACATATCAGAAGAGCAAGCCAGTAAATTGTTGCTAGAGAAGGCTGTACAGTTATTTGGTAGAATAGATGTACTAGTCAACAATGCTGAACTGCTTGACAAACCAAAGAAAATAAATGGGAATATCTCTAACCAGAGTTCACCAACATCTTATTTTACTTTGGAGGAGTATGAATTCCCTGATTCAAATTTAAAGGGTGCATATCTATGTACCAAAGAAGCAGTAAAACGAATGTTGAATAAGGATGAGAAAAATTACTCCATTATTAACATATCGTCATGTCATGAGTCAATATCTCAATCTGATTCAGAGACATATGAGGCTTCGAAGTCCGGTATAAATCCATTCACATCTTCAAAGGCAGGTGTGGAGTCTCTAACTAAAACACTTGCCCTGGAACTAGCAGACATAGGCATAAGAGTAAACGGCATAGCACCAGGTATTATAGCTACTAATACAAACCAAGAACTGCTTGATAATAAAGAAAAGAAAAAGCAAAAGGAAAGTGAAATTCCTATTCATAGAATGGGACAACCAGAAGAAATAGCTAAAGTGGCTCTATTTCTTGCATCTAATAATGCAAGCTATATTACAGGAACTATTCTAGATGTAGATGGAGGTCTTTCTCTTAATCGTCCAACCTACATTCTCGAGCATGACTTAGAACAGGACTAATCAATTTGAATTCGTTTGAATCATTGTATCAGAAACACCTGCTATTGTCAATATAAAAAATTCTAATGGGATCTCTAACTGCGACATCATAATTTTCTTGCTGCCACTGCTTCTCAATCTCTTAAAATACAAGCAGTTAAAAGCTTCCAGACTAACGACATTACGCTGTAGAAGAAGAACTAAGAGGTTCTGCATTCTAAATAGTGAGGATGATCGTGGTGCTAGTGGCAGGGGTGGGAAACTTATCTAATAAGAATGGTATTCATTTTTATGAATTTTTAATTCTCTAAAACTTGCAAACAAGCTTTGACATTTCTCAC
>JAJNBK010000206.1 GCA_021155845.1 Nitrososphaeraceae archaeon | reverse complement strand
TAGTAGTACTCCTTCCATCCATGCAAATGGCTCACCTACACACCCCCTTATGCCTCCACCAAACGGAAAATAACTGAATCTAGGAAGCTGAGACTTTGCTTCTTTGGTCCAACGATCTGGATAAAAAAGGTCAGGGTCAGAAAAGTAACGCGGATTATGATGCATTACATATTGACTCATTAAAATGATTGAGCCAGCAGGTATAACGTACTTGTCAACCTTATAATCATTTATAGCTTGGCGACCTATAGTCCATGCTGGTGGATAAAGCCGCATTGATTCTCTAAAGACCTTTTCAGTGTATTCTAATTTTGGTACATCGTCAATCGTTGGAATTCTTCTTCTTCTATCTTTATCATTACCAAGTACAGAACATAGTTCCTCATACAGCTTGGCCTCTATGATTGGATTTTGTGATAACAGATAAAATGTCCAGGTAAGTGCATTGGCTGTTGTTTCATGACCAGCAAGAAAAATTGTCATTACTTCATCTCTTAATTGCGAATCAGTCATTCGTCCAATTGCAGCTTCTGCATCTTGGGCTTGTAGTAGAGTATATAGCAAGTCTCCTCCATCTATATACTATAGAATCTAATTTGTTTTTTGCAGCTTGAAAGCCCTTATTAATAGGCAATACTGGTATTTTTTCAATCAGCTCACCAAATGGCATTAGGAGACGATTAAAGTATTCGGCGCAAGTCAATAGTGCATCTCCAACTTGGTAGTCTTCTTCTGATTTAATATCTGAACCTAAGACAGCCTTACTAATGATTGCTGATGTTACATTTATCATCTCCTTATGTATATCTAACGTAATTCCATCTTCCCATCGCTGACACATATTTACAGCATAAGTTGTCATTATGTCTCCATATCCCTTTATGTAATTATAATTTCGAATTAATATGTCCTCTATATAGTGTGGATTATTAATTAGATATACATGCTGTCTTCCAAACTTAAAATGAGCAATATCGCCATAAGTATATTCAATATCCATCAGGGTTTTAATGGGATTATGTACAAATTTACGTAATAACTTGTGAGGCAGGATTGAGTGAGGTCCTGGAGGATATTTAATAGAAGATGATGAAGAGGATGAGGAATAGGACTTTGACATTTTGTTGTCTTTCAGTACATGCTTTCTCCGGTAATATATATACAAATAAAGAGGGAAGAAAAAAGCTAAAAATAACAAAAATAACTGAGCATTTCTATATTCGGAGAAGTAATCCTACCGGCCCGTAAATTTTATAATACTAGGCTGATTCTTGGCTTTAGCTATGGCATAGATCATAGATACTTAAACACTGTTTACAATAATATTTTTCATGTGAGGTACGGATAATTTTGACATGCTTTTGTTTGTTCTCCAGCAGCTATTACATCTAAATACAAAATCATTATTGGCTGGATCCCATTCCTCCATAGATCTATAATGTTGTCTCCTCTGAGATATTTAAACGAAAAATGCAATGTTCAATCAATTCCTTCCCACAATAATCTGGGTGGCAAACAATGACCAAATAATCAGTGAATAATAATGGTATCTAATAATAACAGAATATTTATAGTAGATGATGAATCTGATACTTGTTTAGCATTAGAGAAGATTTTAGAAGAGAATGGATTTAAAGTAGATAAATTTACTGATCCTTTTTTGGCATTGAAGAATTAAGCTGATTTCTATGGCATGCTAATTTTAGATATTAAAATGCCAAAAATGAATGGCTTTGAATTATATGTAGAAATAAAAAGGATAGTTAGTAAAGTAAAGGTAATGTTTTTGACAGCTGTCAGTGAATACCAGCAATATGAAGCCTTTATAAAAAAAGTGTTTCCTAAATTAGGTGAAAGACACTTTGTTTCAAAACAAATTGAAAAAGAAGACCTAGTAAAAAGAGTAAATGGTATATTAAGTTTAAACTAAGTAAAATATAATCGCAGAGTGTTATATACACAAAAAAGAAGCAGCATCAAAGGACAACTGTAAAATTAAGATGATGGAAAGATATATCCCAACTTAGAGCCTATCCCAAAATAGATAAACATTTTGCTTGAAAATCCGCTGTTTACACATGCGGCTTACAAGACAGTAAAACATCTTCAGACTATCAGAAAAATCCCTGATGAGTTATGGGATGGAATCAGACTGATAATTCCACCAGAAAAACCAAATAAGACCATAGGGAGTCCAATCGTTAAACTGCTCATCAGCTTTGCCAGAACATTACTATATAATTATATTGACTAAATATAATCAAAAGAGATAACTTATCCGATTAACTTTCGAAGACATGTGGCTTTCCCTGCAAGACTACTTTGATAGGCTAAGAGATAGCCCTGTGGTTTTCCCATGCTGCTCTAAGCTCATACTCCCCACCTTTGAAGAGATGGTTAACCTACTGCGTAGAGCACCATACACTATTTCTGAAGCGATAGCAAGCCTTTACTTGCAGTCGTGGCCAAAATAATGTATCAGTCTGCTTTTTCGGCTAATCGGTTAATGATATTAACGCATTACAAAGGAATAAACCTTTCGATTAAATTATTAGACGATTTGTTTAATTTTGTTTGTTTATATATTTACTAGAAAGAAATACTTTACTGAATTCTCTTTTCTTGTGTTATATTAAAGGTGTAGTATCATTGAAGATATCTTCTTTTCTTCCTATAAGCTATATGCTATCGACTTGGTGGTTGTCAAGCTTATGACTAAGATTGTTCCAAAACCGACTGTTGTAAATAGAAAGTGAAAGACTTTTGGTTTATTATTCTTCGTCCTTCCCTATGAGTCTTATAACTCATCATACACATACAAAGTTTTATCAGTAGTTCTTATCGTCTTCTTAAGACTTTCATACCATCCATAAACATCCAATATTTTATCTGTGTACCTTTAAACGAAAAATGCAACGTTCAATCAATTTCATCCTACAATAATCTGAGTTGCAAAATAAAGACAAATCTGTCTTACACTCCAACTCATATGATAATCTTGACTCTTATTTTAATAAGAAAACCTTATTTGTTATGTACATTTATCTTCTAAGAAGCATGAATCCTAAGAAAAGAATACGAACTGAGGGTTCGAATCCCTCCCAGTCCATTAACTGTATGCATACTTAGCTGATAGCACTAAAGGTTCTTTAACTGCTCCTTGCCCTGACAAAGATTCATAAATAATCCAAAAGCAAACGTAGAGAAAGAGAATTTAGTCAAAACTAAAGGTTACTTCCTCTGGCTGTTTTGTAGGGGAATTTTTCAGAGCCTTTCAATCTGAGAAGCCGCCTGAGACTTCAACACAAACATCAAAGGATTCTCATACTGCAATTTGTTCTTCTGAAAATTCAAAATAGCGCCCTTCAGATGCTATGGATCTGCTCTTTGTTCTTTGGAGGGTCTTTCATCTCCTTCGGAGATAAAATATTTGTGTTTTGTATGCTACTGTTATTTTCACTTTGTCTCCACAATTTCCTTCAACACCTGCAACTGTAATAAGTACTTCGAACAATTCTTAGCCTTCTCCTCCAGCTATGTCGATATTGTCCAATAATGCTAATGCATTGATTATTGAGACAGATACTAATATTGATACCAATGAGAGGAACATTATAACAAGGGTGATTTTTCTGAAGATGTTAAAAGATATTTTAAATATAAGATGATATTAATATTTATGGTTGTCATTTTAAGTATTCATTTGATTCTTTCTAATGTACGAATTAAACTGATCAAATGGAAATGTTTTATGAAGTCAGTTAGATAAACTATGACTATCTTCTACTTTTAAGTATCGCCTCCTCTACGTCGGTCATTTTGGTGGGGATAAGGATATTCCATTTGACGTGCAGTGGCCTGTCCGATCTTGGTTCCAAAAAAGTGGCTGACAATGCGCAGGGCCATGTCGATTCCAGCAGAAATCCCTGCAGAGGTGAAGATGGGGTCAACCAGGGTAAATCTAACGTCTTCACGTATATAGGCATTAGGTGCGGATTGACGAAGAAAATCAAAAGCACGCCAATGTGTGGTCGCTTCGCGTCCATCTAACAATCCTGATTTCCCAAGAAGACTTGAACCCGTG
>JAJNBK010000205.1 GCA_021155845.1 Nitrososphaeraceae archaeon | reverse complement strand
CTATAGATACCATTTTCATGATCGAGACAAATATAGACGATATTTCTGGCGAAATAGTTGGAAATATGATCGAACAACTAACAGAATCTGGCGCTAAGGATGTCACGGTAATACAAGGTATTTCTAAAAAAAATAGACCAACTCATCTCATTAGAGTTATATCTGATCATACACACGTTAATAATATATTGGAAATACTATTTAGAGAATCAGGTACAATGGGTGTGAGAATTCAAGAGATACAGCGTATTGTTCTTCCACGAAGCATTGTTGTAGTTCCCGTCAAAATCCATGATAACGTATTTAACATTCACGTTAAGATTACAAAAGATTCCTATGGTAGGACCATCACGATGAAACCTGAATTTCAAGATCTTGTAGTTATTGCTTCAAGGGTAGGGATCTCAGTTAAACAAGCATTGGATCTAACAAATTCAGAATTATTTCATACTATTGGAAGGAGTTGAATGTGTCAAGTAAATCAACAGAAAATTATATTAAACTAGTAAATTGGTTTTTGACGAATGGTGACAAAGTCATTGTCGCTTTGTCAGGTGGAGTAGACAGCGCAGTAGTAGCTTTGGCTGCTAAAGACGCGCTTGGAAGCAATGCTATGGCGATTACTGCAAATTATAAAACACTTTCTAAAGAAGAGATCTCTGCTGCTAAAAATATAGCAAAAGACATATTTATCAAACACAAAGTGATTGAATATAATGAATTAAACAACCCAGAATTTATTAAGAATAACGATATGCGATGTTATCATTGCAGAACCGAATTAGGACAGCACTTAACATTAGCAGCCAAGAGATATGGAATAAAGCTAATTGTTGATGGAACACATACAGATGATCTGATCGATTATAGACCTGGTATTAAAGCACTTAGAGAAAAGGGCGTCAGAAGCCCTTTAGTAGAAGTGGGTATGGACAAAGAGAAAATAAGATTAATTGCTCAGCACTTTGGACTTTCCGTATATGATAAACCATCTAATTCATGTTTGGCTTCTCGAATACCCAGAGGTATAGAAGTTACCATTGAAAAACTCAGAAAAATTGAACAATCTGAAATAATAGTAAAGAGCATATTTAATGTAAGACAAGTCAGAGTAAGAGATCATGGAGAGGTTGCTAGAATCGAGGTTGAAAGGAATGAACTTACAAAGTTATTTGATATTGATAAATTACCAATACTAGACATTAAACTCAAGGAGATAGGTTTTAGATTTGTATCAATAGATGTAAACGGGTATCGCAGCGGAAACCTCGTTATTGTAGAATGAACACAAATGAAAGATAATTATGGAGTGAGAAGCTTTACCTAAAAGCATTTATCTAGATAATGCAGCTTCGACACCTATTTTAGACGAGGTTATTCAGGAAATGATTCCTTATCTTAAAGACCATTATGGGAATCCATCCTCTTTGCACACACTTGGCAGGGAAGCATCTCATGCTATAATGAATGCAAGAAAACGAGTAGGTTCATTAATTGGCGCTAATCATCGCGATATTATATTTACTTCTGGAGGGACTGAGTCTGATAATATTGCAATCAAAGGAGCTGCTCTGTATGCCAGAAAGCAGAATCCTGAGAAAAATCATATTATTACTAGTATGATAGAACACGAAGCTATTCTAGAACCATGCAGGGATCTGCAAAAAAAAGGCTTCGATGTGACATATCTCCCTGTAAGAAATGATGCATCATTAGAACCTTCTGCACTAGAGGATGCTATATCTCAAAAGAAAACTGCTTTAGTGAGTATAATGTTTGCAAATAACGAAGTTGGAACGATTCAGCCAATTAGTCAGCTCGCCAAAATTAGTCATGACAAAGGACGAAATACTATTTTTCATACAGACGCAGTTCAAGCAATTGGCAAGGTCCCCGTCAACGTGAAAAGCTTAGGAGTAGATCTTCTTTCTTTATCATCTCATAAAATTAATGGTCCAAAAGGAATAGGCGCATTATACATTCGTGATGGTTTAAAAATAGACCCTTTAATTCATGGCGGTGGGCAAGAATTTCTAATGAGATCAGGTACTGAGAATGTGCATGGAATAGTGGGGTTTGGAAAAGCCTGCGAAATAGCTCACCAAAGATCTACCGAATACCAAAATAGGCTTACGACATTGCGAAATTATCTGATAGATAAAGTAATAGATCAGATACCTTATTCACGACTAAATGGTGTACGCGACAATAGAAATCCTGGTAATGCACACTTTACTTTTTTTGGAGTAAACGGCGAAGACTTGATAATAAAATTGGATGAACACGGTATTGCTGCATCCACAGGCTCTGCTTGCTCAGTAAAAAGACAAAGACCATCTCATGTATTAAAAGCAATGGGCTTTCCCTATGAAGAGATAACAGGTTCGTTACGCTTGACATTGGGAATTCAAAATACAAAAAGCGAGATCGATCAAACTGTTTCTGTTCTGTCAGAGGTAGTAAAGGGATTAAGATTACTTTCACCTTTCAACTCCAGGCATCATTAATAAATACCGAAAGCATTATTATTTACAATTTCTAATTCCAATAATACATATGTCTAATACATCAGTAACATATAGTCCGAACAAAGGTGACAAGGCGCCTGATTTTGAATTACCTGACATCAATATGAAAATGTACAAATTAACAGACTTTCTAAAAAAGAAAGTGGTCTTAGTATTTTTCCCAGCTGCTGAGTCCCCAGTTTGTACAGCGGAAATGTGTACCTTTAGAGATTCATTGGGTGAATTAAAGAATTATGGAGCGGAAGTAATAGGAGTTTCCATTGATGGACCATTTGCGAATAAAATTTTTTCTAAGAACCACCATCTGAACTTTCCTCTACTAAGTGACTACAATAGAGAAACTATAAATAATGCAGCAAAACGCTCTGTATTCGTACTTGATGAAAATGGAAATGTTCAATACAGATGGATTTCAGACAACCCATTGATCGAACCCAATTACAATGAAATCAAGGATGAGTTAAAGAAAAAATGAAAAGCATGACATTACAAATGTCATCCGTTTTAATTAATTTGAGTAAATTACACATAATAATCATTATGCCAATAAGTAAATTATAATTGCCCTTTCTTCACGGTGTTCCCAGGTTCTACCAATACACTAACCACTCTGCCTGGTATCTGGCTTGTAAGACTATTTATACCGCCTCCTAACTCTGCCATTGATAATGATTTTCCAAGGATTTGAGTAAGTTTCAAGTGTTTTTTAACTGTCATTGGTTGGCCGTCAATGAAGACTTTTGTTTCCATGCTATTTGATTGAATTATCTTGGCATAATGAAAAGTATGATCTAAAATAAATTCATACTCATTATTTTCCCATCTTAATAAAATGAGATTGTGTTCTTCTTTTCCGATTCTAATTATAATAGATCCATTACTAAGAGTGCGAACGATCTCGCAGTCTAAAACTTCAATTAGATCCGCTACTTTAAGTTCCATCAATATCTCCCTATTACTTTTTTCCAGTTTGAATTGGACTGTGCTGCTGCGTCAGTCGAGATAATGCGTCCGCCTTTCTTAACAAATTCTGATTGCAAAAGAACTGTCGCAACAGCGGCAGAAGAGCTTTTCTTTGATGTCTTTTTTGAATCTTCATTCATTTTATTTATTATACCGAATCTTTCGAGGTAATCAGTTGAAAGCTCACCTTTTATGAAATTTTGTTCATCCATTATTGTTTTGAATAATGGAATGGTTGTGTTAATTCCTTCTATTGCGAATTCGGACAGGCTGTTTTTCATCCTAATTCTGGATTCTTCAAAATCGTTGCCCCACGTAATCAGTTTAGCAACTAAAGAGTCATAATATCCTGATACATGACAGCCAGGGTATAGATAAGTATCTACTCTAATACCCGGGCCATTAGGAATATTGCAGGTAGGCACCAGACCAATAGAGGGAGCAAAATCAGAGAAAGGGTCTTCAGCATTAATTCTGCACTCAATCGCGCAGCCATGCATTTTTAGTTCTTCTTGCTTGAAAGGTATCTCTTCACCTTGAGCGATTGCAATTTGCAATTTAACGAGATCGATTCCTGTTACAAGTTCGGTTACTGGATGTTCCACCTGTAATCTAGAGTTGATTTCTATAAAGTAAAAGTTTCCTTGCTGATCACGCAAGAACTCGGCAGTACCTGCATTTAAATAATCTACTGCCGATGCAGCTCTCACAGCAATTTCTCCTATTCGTTCTCTTGTTTTTTTATCAACAATTGGGGATGGAGACATTTCAATAAGCTTCTGGTGTCTTCTCTGTATAGAACATTCACGTTCGAAAATATGTCTCCCGTTCTTATGGGAATCCATTATTAACTGAAATTCAATATGTCTAATTCTCTCAAGATATTTTTCTACGTAAAGTGCGGACTTTCCAAAAGCAGCTCTTGATTCTGCAGAGGCCATCTCGAATTCCTGTCTTAACTCTTTTTCATTATTGGCAAACCGAATACCTCTACCTCCTCCTCCAAACGCAGATTTTAGAAGAACAGGGTATCCTGCATCATGAGATATATCTGCTGCGCGCTCAACATCTTCGACTACTCCATCACTGCCTGGAACCGTTGGAACTTTTGCTTTTTTCATAATAGACTTACATTTCATTTTATCTCCTGTAACTTCCATTGCATTGCTCTTTGGCCCGATAAATATGATGCCGTTTCTTTCACATATCTCTGCAAATTTTTCGTTTTCGGATAGAAAACCATACCCTGGATGAATTGCATCTGTTCCCACCGTGTTTGCCAATTCAATTATCTTATTGATATTAAGATAACTCTCTGAGGCGGATGCTGGACCAATATGATAAGCTTCATCTGCTCTTCTCACATGTACTGATCTAGCATCTTCATCTGAATAGATCGCTATTGATTTTATTCCTAACTCTCTGCAAGCTCTTATAACTCTAAGAGCAATTTCACCCCTGTTCGCAATTAAAATGCTAGAAATTTTGGTCGCCAATTTGTGTTCACCGTATTTTTATAGGTTTATGTTTCCATGTTTCTTCCATGGCCTTGATTCTCTTTTATTGACTAAAGCCTCAATAGCCCGAATTATCATTGGTCTTGTCTCCATCGGATCTATCACCAAATCAATAATACCTTTCTCTGCTGCTATATACGGATTAGCATACTTTTCTCGATATTCCTTAGCGAGCTTCTTTTTTATAGCTATTGCATCTGCAGATCCCTTCAAATCTCTTCTATGAATGATGGTAATAGCTGCTTCTGGTCCTAGCACCGCTATTTCCGATGTTGGCCAAGCATAATTTACATCAGCCCTCAAATTTTTGCTTCCCATAGCAATATAGGCACCGCCATAAGCTTTGCCTATAATGCAAGTGATTTTTGGAACAGTTGCTTCACAATATGCATAAAGTAACTTGCTTCCGTGTCTAATGATACCGTTATGTTCCTGATCCGTTCCAGGAAGATATCCAGGCGTATCGACGAGAGTCACGATCGGGATGTTAAAAGCATCGCAAAACCGGATGAAACGTGCAGCTTTGTTTGATGAATTTATATCAAGTGCTCCTGCCAGATACATGGGCTGGTTGGCAATCAGACCTACTGACCTTCCTCCCAATCTTGCAAAACCTACCAATATGTTCTCTGCAAAAAGTTCATGAATCTCAAAAAATTCACCGTTATCAACTAAGGATTTTATTATTTGCGTCATGTCATACTGTTCATATGGATTCTCTGGCAAAATGTTTATGATATTTCTTCTGTATTATTTTGCGGAATAAACGATAACAATTTTTTTATTTTATCCATACACTCATACTCATTTTTGGCGATAAAATGTGCTACGCCAGATTTTGAGGCATGGGTTCTAGCACCGCCTAATTCTTCAAATGACACTTCTTGACTCAAGACTTCCTTCACCACCTCAGGTCCAGTAACAAACATCTGGCTAACATTTTCGGTCATAATAACAAAATCTGTCATGGCAGGAGAATAAACTGCACCGCCGGCACAAGGTCCAATACTTGCAGTAATCTGTGGTATCATACCTGATGCCATTGTATTTCTAAAAAAGACATCGCCATATCCATCGAGACTCATCACACCTTCCTGAATTCGTGCTCCACCAGAGTCTATGATGCCAATAAGGGGTGCGCCAGCCTTTATAGCATGATCCATAATCTTCACAATCTTCTTCCCTGCCATTTCACCCAATGATCCTCCTAATATTGTAAAATCATATGCATAGACAAAAACCTGGCGACCATTGATTGTACCAAATCCGGTAATAACGCCATCACCATAGTATTTCGTATTTTGGGGATTGAGTTACATATTTATCAATCTCAATAAAGGTACCTTCGTCTAAAAGAAGACTAATTCTTTCTCTTGCAGTAAGTTTACCTTTTGAATGCTGAGATTCTATTTTGTCTTCGCCGCCTCCCCCTTCAGCCATTTTTTTCATATTATATAATTTCTTTATTTTCTCCTCATGCATGGCCTTGTATTAATCCCAAGAATTGCCTATATAAATTCATTACAATAAATTTTACTATTTAATATAATGTGCTGAATTTTCTGTTCAGTCAAGGCAAAAATTTTAGTCTGTATATAATTAAGTTTCATAATCTTCGTCAATAAGAGAAAGAGAAGTAAGTGTAGATATACACGTTACATAAGTTATAAAGTTTCTTGTTTATGACTTTCATACATTGTCATATATACTGACTAAGAAATTATGATATTTGTGTTATGACAAATCTCTATCTTATTCTAACTTAAGTTCATTTTATAGTTTCTCACTGTATAAATAATTATTAGACTTCAATTGTATAGGAAAAACCGATTAATGACACACATAACACTTACAGAAAAGGAAATAAGCTATTCTCTAATCTGGATTCTTTTCTAATTCTTCTAACTTTTCCATTTTTTCAGCTAGAAGTGTTCCTACATTTTGTTCATATTCACTAGACATATGACTTAAGAGTTTATTATCATTTAAATTTGAACCTTTGCTATTCTATACATTCTATTTAATGAACATTCCTAGTATTTTTGATACATTGTAATCTATCAAGCATTTATTGCAGCTGCATGCTTGTGAAACCATAGTCTATTAGAATCCTCTTCAAAACCACAATCTACACGTCTGGCTGAGTTACTAGAAATGAAACAATTCAACTACAGCTTCTCTATCGAATAAATACTCTTTTGGAAGGAACTGAGTCTTCCCAAACCAGACATTCCATATGTTTGAAAACTCTTGAGAATTTTGATGTCTAGCAAATTCTCCGCATATTACTTTCTTTCCACAATATTTGCATCTTCTTTTGTAATTGACTAACCATCTTTGCCAATTCTTCAAATAATGGTTCACTCATTTCTTCTTTCCCATTATAAGATCCATTTCTTTCATCAAAGCCTCACCAGATTTTTCATCAAGGTTTGAAATATTTGAAAATTCTCTTGGGTCTATTTTTTTATCAATTAGTAATTGAAGAAGATATGGAAAATAAATCGATCCAAAGATA
>JAJNBK010000204.1 GCA_021155845.1 Nitrososphaeraceae archaeon | reverse complement strand
AGGCATTCGTGTGCTAATTTTTTCCAGTTCTTATCACCATAATTTATAAACCATTGATCATTCAATATCTTAACGACACATTCGGTACCGCATCTGCATTTAACTGGCTTATTTATCAGTTCAAACATTATCCCGGCTATGCCATTTGAGACGATCTCGTTCTTTATCATATCCTTTGCCACAGACACTGGCATGCCTACATACTTGCCAGTATTCCGTAACATTTTTCCTTTATAATATTCATGTGAATACAGCTCATTTGTGGCCTTTTCTAGCTGAGGATCCTCTTGATCTTTTACTTTGAATTTGCTTATAATCTTGGCTGCAGGTGATATCAAAATGTTGTCGTTAACATCGGTGTAGTAGTAATCATCTGATCCAATTATTGTTATTGGCGTTACGTCGACTTTTAAACCAACATATTCATTATGAAGCGAAATATTCTTTTTCAGATCTTCAATAGCCTGGAAATCATAAGGCGCATGTCCGGGAACAGACATCACAATTCCAGTACCGTTATTAGACTCAACAAATGATGCAGGATATAATGGGATTGAATCCTTTCTTATGGGATCCTCTACATATTTGCCAACTAATTCTTTTCCATATATAGATGACTCGATTGCAACTTTATGGTTTAAAAATTCCAGTTTTCTGGCAGCTTCCTTGCTAACAATCCATCTCTCATTGTTGTCAATCTGTATCCTTACATATTCTACATTGGGATTAACCCATAAGTTAGTGACACCATAAATAGTTTCAGGCCGAAGAGTTGCAGTTGGAATTAAATATCCATCATCCAGCTTAAATTTAATTAGTATATATTCATTAAAATCTGGTTCTACGTCACCGATCGTATCATGTTGACTAACTGGGTTTTGGTCTTTTGGACACCAGCCAACAGGATGGGAACCTTGGACTATCAATCCTTTCTTTCGCAAAGTATTAAATTGCCATGAAATGAACTTGGAATATAATTTATCTATTGTAGTAAATTCCCGTCTCCAATCTATGGAATAACCCATCTCTTTCATACCAAGTTTGATCTCATTATGAAAGTAACTTGCAATTTTTATTGGTTCAACGAAGCTTTTTATTGCGTCTTCTGAAACATGATAAATATATTGAAATGTTTCTAGGAGTTCTTTATCACCGGATGCAATTCTTCGTGACATGCCTAGAATAGGTGTGCCGGTATAATGAAAGCCCATTGGAAACAATACATTGTATCCTTTCATCCTCATATAACGCGCATGAGCATCTGCAAGCGTGTAGGTTCTTCCATGTCCTATATGTTGAGGAGAGTTTGGATAAGGATACGCAACAGTTATGAAATATTTTTTCTTTGAAAAATCAGGATCACTATTGAAGATCTGTTGCTCATCCCATTTATGACGCCATTTTTCTTCTATTAAACTCCACTCTATCTTGTAGTTATTGTTGTTGTTGTTGTACTGGTTATTGGTGTTGTTGATCATGTCTTACTATTATCCTGAGATAGTTTTCATAACTGCTTCTTCTGCTGAAAGTAAAGCTTCTTGTATTTTGGATTTGAATTTACCCCCACCCTGACCAAATCTTTCATCTCCTCCTCCTGAGCCTCCAAGTATGCTAGAAAGTTGTTTTGCGATAAGACCAGCTTTGATATTTTTACCTCTTGCCTTCTCACCTACAAAGACAATCACGCGAATTCCTTGACCTTTAGAGATCAAAGCAATATAGATAAGGGATGGATCGATTTCGATAGATTTTTCGCCTATAGAGATATAATACTCATCATCGAGTTCTTCGTCATAAACATTGTAGAGTTTAATTCCGTGTGGCGCTAGTTGGGTTGCCTCAGCAGAAATGGACTTTGCTATTAAAGGTGCAATTTTTCGTATCATTGTCTTGATCTTTTTGTTTGTCTCTTCTGACTCCTCAAGGCCTTTTTGGAATGTCTCAACAACCTTCTCTCTGCTTGAGCCTAAAGATTGTGCAATAACAGTGAGTTGATTTTCCTGTCTTTGTATATAGTTCAATGCAGCTTCGCCAGCAACGAATTCTAATCTTACTATTCCATCCTGGATTCTTTCAGCTTTTATAATTTTTATAAGTCCTATTTCACCAGTCTGGCCTATGTGAGTTCCACCACAGGCCTCTATGTCCCAGCCTTCAATATTTACAATTCTTATATTGTTGGTTGGAACCACCCCTCCTTGATAAATTCTAAATGAGTATTGTTGTTCAGCATCGCCACGATCATATATCTTGATTCTAACCGGCAAATTTTGTCTGATTACATTATTTGCAGTCTTTTCAATTCTTTCAACTTCTTCTCGATTAAGAGCAGAATGATGAGTAATATCAAGTCTGGCATAGCCTTCATCCTTAAAGGCAGAGTTCTGCCATACCCATGATCCAAGATTACTTCTAGATGATGTATTAAGTATATGTGTTGCAGTATGATGTTTAGTAATCAGATCACGTCTTCGACCATTTATAGTTGCATAGACAGTTTTGCCTTCAACAATATCTTTTTCCCTAGCATCTTTTAATTTATGAATTATAATATCTGACTGTTTTATTACTTCCATGACCTTTATGTCATCTATATCCCCATTATCCGGTTCTTGGCCACCGCCGCGCGGATAAAAGGCAGTCTGATCTAAAATAACATATTTATTATCTATTACCTTGAGAACCTTGGCGGTAAATTTACGGATAGATTCGTCTTCATAATATAATAGCCTTGTAGGTGCAAGATTTTCCAAACCATAGATCGGCTGTTGAACCTGTGTTGATGCTTGGTTTGTATGAAGTTCGGCGAGCTTTGTGTAAAAAGTAGAAGGAATGCTTTCTATCGCTCCTGCTTCCATTAAAAAGTCTGGCGTGACACCGTCAGATTCGTACATTCTAATGAGATCCTCAACTATTATTTTCTTTTTATTATTTTTTATAGAAGCAGCAATTGAATCCATTCTTTCTCTGGATCCTATATATCTGCTAGATTCAATCTGAAGAATTGTTCTTACATCCTCCCT
>JAJNBK010000203.1 GCA_021155845.1 Nitrososphaeraceae archaeon | reverse complement strand
AAGTACTATGATTTGCGACAAATAGGAGAGTATATTTGGAAGGATGGAGATAATCATCAAGATCATATTTCATATCCTATATACTCAATGATAGCAAACAAGGATAGAAATAAAGACTATTTTGCAAATCAGCGACTAGGACTTGAACAAAAGGCTACTCATAATATCATGATAGTAGACGATGAGGAAGATATATTGCTCACCTATAATTCAATGTTGCATGGTGAAGGATATAATGTTGAATCTTTTTCCGATCCACATGAAGCACTTCTGCATTTTATTCACGCAGATAAATCCCATTATGATTTAGTGATCTTAGATATTCGAATGCCCAATCTTAATGGACTGCAACTATATCATCGTTTGAAGACCATAAACAAAGATATAAAAATACTCTTTTTGTCTGCACTAGAAGCATCAGAGGAAATAACAAGTGTATTTCCAGAATTGAAATATGGAGATATTATAAGAAAGCCAATTTCCAAAGAAAATTTTGTCGAAAAGATAAGTACATTACTATAGCTTTTGAGCTGCTGGCAAACTATCGTGTTTGTTTCCCTGTATATCTTTTCAGAGAATTATTCCTTTTAGTTGGATTTAACTCTAACCATTGTCTCCAGCTGGCTATGTTCAAACACGCAAATTTTACAATTTATCTTGAATCAGAAATGGCGCCTTAAATTATCCTGAATTCAATTCCCTTTTACATATTAGCTAATACGATAGCTATTACTTTTTCGGTCTCATTAGAGTTCATACAAGTAAGGTAGATAGTTATGAGATTTCACAGTCAACTGACTTTACATCGTCCTGAAAAGAGCTAAAGTCTAGAATGGTATCGGTTCCACTGCCACAGCTAAAGTTATCAGCTCCATTCCCCCCATCCAAAGCGTCATCTCCGCTGCCACCAAAAAGCATATCGTCTCCATTTACACCTCTCACGTTGTCGTTACCCTCATCTCCCTGAAGATAATCATCACCATTTCCTCCAGTTATGGTGTCATCCCCGCTGCTCCCTTGAACTCTATCATCACCATTCTCTCCGTCTATATTATCAGCAAACAGCGTGCCTTCAATTATATCTGGTTCATTTCCTCCCTGCATAGATTCTTGTATGGGCAAGTTATCTATCGGTAATCCTTGTGGAGTTGGAGTTAAGGTCGTTGGCGGCTGTAGCTGAGACGGTGGCTGCGCCAGTTGTCCTTGTTCTTGGTTTGGCATCAATGTTTGTGTTGGTGATGTTGTGATAGTAGGAGTGGTAGTGGCAGCAGCAGTTGCATTCTGGTCTACTGTTACTCCAGTAACATTTACGCTATACCATTTGGTTAAGTTATTACCAGTCGTAATAGATGGTAAACAAGATAGCCTTGCTGTTATTTCATTTATTCCTTCTTTAATAGAAGTATAGTTAGGGCTTAATATAAAAAACCACTTAGAATAGTCGCTTGCTTGGCCTATACTCCCATTTGCAGTTGCCGGTTGATATGGTCTTACACTGTTCACAATAACAGACACTTGGCAGATCTCATCAAATGGATTATCTGTAGACTTACCACTCACTGTTAGGCTACTGTTGACTGGGATTGTCTTACCTCTTTCAGGAGATGTGATATTTACACCTATTGTTTGAGCTTGGAGCTGTCCAGAGATGATACCGGTATGAGAGATGACTAAAATAAGTACAACAATGCTGGCAATCAATAACGGCGAACATAATGGTACAAGTGCATAGGTGTATAGCATTTATCCCCTATAGATGACGTAATCGATATTATAGCTTCCTGTTAACTAATAGAAGGTTAGAAATGATAACATGTGAATGAGTAAGACTATACGAAATCATTTCGTATTATGATATATGAACTCTAAATAGTTTGACAATGCTCATTAAATGACGGATGCCAGTAGCTGAATAGAGTGAGGTGTGACAGCTTTAACTTGAAGGTTAAATTCATGCTGACCACAGTTTGTATCCTTATCGTGTTCCTATATCTTCCTATTCCTCTTACTTTTTCTCAAGTCCCAGATATCTCCAAGTATGGAGTAAAAATCACATATCCTACTAATGGCGAAATGGTTACTGTGGGTGAACTTACAATACATGGTACTGCCAGCTATAATACCACGTTTGGTGATTGTACAGTATATGCTGATTGGAATGACTTGGAGCCAATGCAAAAGACGACTCCTGCTGGGATGAATTATACAGAGTTTGGGAGAACAAATGATTATTCAAGATGGCTTTTTACTTATACAGATAAATACCATGTAATAAATGAAGGAACAAATGAATTGACTGCCAAACTATCTTGTGATATAGGTCCTTTTAACTCTACAAAATACGATTCAGTAAATGTTATTGGTATTCTTGGAGACTAAACTAGAATCAGCATCATCTTAGTACAAATTCATCCAATATCGATCTTTATTTATACTATTTGTGATGACAAGTCTATGAATCAGCTATTTTAGTGACTGCCTAGTTACATAGGAAATCTTTTGTAAATGCTTAATTATAGTTCTGTCCCCAAGAATTGTTTTGTATGCGCCAAGTTCTCTCTGACTGCTGACGTAGAGCATCAGTAGCTTTTACCAGTTACACAAACTTGTGGCCACAACTGTCACAATATTTAGCATCATCTCTATTTTCACTTTGACAATTCGGGCATTTCTTCAGTGTCTGTGTAGCAAAGTAATGAGAAATGACCTCTTTTATCTTCCTGTCTAAAATCTCGTTTCCAATTGCTGATGCTGAGAGTCCCCCGAATTGTGCAGACAGCAAATCTATTATTGCCTTAACGACTGTACCTATGTATATTAGGCCGTAATCGTTTGCCACTAATTGTAACTTTGCATACGTTGGTTAACTTCTATTGCCAGGTCATATTCTTTGGGATAATTCTGTTTGAACCACTCTAATATATTAGGCCTATTTGTACTAGACATCTGTAACTGTATTTCAACAGTAATAATTAACCATGTTGGACTCAGGGGGTTGTTATCTTCGTTTTCTACTTTAGAAAAAGAAGAGAGGTTATTTGAACTCAGAGTACTCAGGAGTATTCACCAGATTTAACGATAAAACTTAAAAGGATAATTGTAAGAATTTAGTATAGATTATAAGAGGAAGACTAATGGGCGAAGATTTTGTTAAAGTTGCTGAGACAGAAGATGTTCAGGTCTCACAAATGATGGCAGTCGAAGTTAATGATGAAAAGATATGTCTTGCGAATGTTAACGGGAAATATTATGCAATAGGTAATGTTTGTACTCATATGGGTGGCCCTCTTGCAGAAGGAAAACTTGAAGAATACATAGTTCAGTGTCCTTGGCATGGTTCTAGATTTGATATTAGGAGTGGTGAAGTAGTCAGGCCTCCTGCAATGAAACCTGAGTCAACCTATGAAGTAAAAGTAGAAAATAATGATATATTAATTAAGAAACAAAAAGAGAACAGCTAGTATAAAGTAAATGTGTATCTATAATGTTTGCTATGCTTTTCGTAGATTGGCCACATGAAGTCATTTAAAGACCTCTATCAAAGTAAAGAAAATTATAGCTGGGAGAATATTACATCAGGCAATAATGAATCTTCCTGGTATGCTAACCTAGAAGAACCAATAAAATCTACCAAGTTAACTGACAGTGTTCTTTCTTCATTAGGAGGAGAACCAGTGGATGTGGCTATAATAGGTGGCGGAATTGCTGGTTTGACCACTGCTTACTTGCTTTCAAAATCAGGTAAGAAAGTTGCTGTAATTGAAGATGGTTACATAGGAAGTGGGGAGACAGGCAGAACTACAGCTCATATTACACATGCATTAGATGATAGATATTACAATCTTGAGCAGAAACATGGATTAGATGGAGCGCGTAGCGCAGCCAATAGCCATACTGTTGCCATAAACCTTATTGAGTCTATCGAAGCAACACATAAGGCAGGAATAAACACAACTGAGATACTAGAGAAGGCACCTTTGCAGTCATTTAACACAGGACCCTGCATACGTTTTCCTAATCAGGCTCAGTTTCAGCCATTAAAATATCTTAGAGGTCTGTATTATGCTATAATAAGAAATGAAGGACAAATTTTTACTGAGACACATGTCCAAGAGATTAACTCAGATAGTATTAAAACTATAGATGATTATACACTTAAAGCCAGAAATATTGTAATAGCTACTAATGCTCCTATAATCGATAAAAGCAAAATCTATGATAAACAAAATGCATTTAGAACCTATGTGATTGGAGCAAGAATAAGAAAAGGAGCGGTTCCAACTGCACTATATTGGGATACAGGAAATCAGAATTCAGAAAATCTTGTGGCTCCCTACCATTATGTCAGAATCCAAAAAAGGGATAATGATGATGTTAACGATGATAAAAACTATGATTTGCTTATTATAGGAGGAGAAGATCATCAGACAGGAGGAAACTTTTCATCCGATGATGATATTGAAAAACGTTATTCCAGATTAGAATCATGGGCTAAAGATCGTTTTCCCATTGAGGCAATAGAATATCGATGGTCTGGTCAAGTAATGGAGCCACAAGATTCCGTTGCATTCATAGGTCATAATCCAGGAGATAACAGAAACAATATCTATATTGCGACAGGTGATTCTGGAAATGGAATTACACATGGTACAATAGCTGGAATTCTTCTAACAGATCTGATTCTAGGAAAGAGTAATCCGTGGACTGCTTTATATGATCCTTCAAGAAAGCCTAGAAAAGTGGTTGGTACAAAATCTGAAGAAGGAGGAGAAGCACAATCCCAGGGAGCAGGAAAACCAATTGATCAAGATGAGCAGGAGAATGACAAAAAAAAGTCATCTTCTAAAAGTGAAGATAAGATGGTATCTCTTGAAAATTTAAAGGAAAGACAAGGTATAGTTTTAGAAGAGGAAAAAATAGCCGCATACAAAGATCATAAGGGACAACTACACACATATTCTGCGGTATGCACTCACTTGGGTTGTACTGTAACTTGGAATAATTCAGAAAAATCATTCGACTGTCCATGTCATGGTTCACGCTTTTCTTCATCAGGAACAGTAATTAATGGACCTGCTAATACTGCACTAGAAAACAAGCAAGTACATAATTCATAACTATGTTTAAGATCAAATGTGCTGATTGTGGATGCTATCCAAAGATAGCAATTCTCCTCGAGTATGTCTAAATTGCCCATAGAAAGAATGTTGTTGCTGCTGGACTTATCAATCAATTATGAGGTCAGTTTCCCCAAGTTAATCTAAATTTGAAGAATAGGTAAAAGTAGCAACATGAGGAGGAACAAGAAGACTTCCATTCCTATAAAATTAGGCCTAAGAGCAAACATAAATCAATTTTCTATTCTTGTTCTAGTTAATGCATTTGTAGGTGCTATGATTGGTCTTGAGCAAACTGTAGTTCCACTTATTGGTAAAGATGAATTTGGAATAGAGTCCAATGCATTGATTGTATCATTTATCGCTAGTTTTGGTGCAATCAAGGCCATTTTGAATCTTTTTGCAGGTAGTATGTCTGATAGATGGGGAAGAAAGAGGATGCTAGTGTTGGGGTGGCTATTTGGCATACCAGTTCCATTTATCTTGTTATTTGCGCCTGACTGGAATTGGATTATTTTTGCCAACGTGTTGCTTGGAATAAATCAAGGTCTGGCCTGGTCAATGACTGTGAATATGAAAATTGATTTGGTAGGCAAGGAAAGAAGAGGATTGGCTTTAGGATTAAATGAATTTGCAGGATATGTCTCTGTTGCAGTAGTGGGATTTGTTACTGGATATATTGCAGCAATA
>JAJNBK010000202.1 GCA_021155845.1 Nitrososphaeraceae archaeon | reverse complement strand
TGTTAAAATGATCTATAGTTGCATTTACATTATCTTCTGTACGAAAGTCATAACCAGCGGCAAATGCGTGGCATGTATCAAGGCAAACGCCAAATTCTCTGGAAGAGTTTAATTTGTCAAGTATTACTCGAATTTCTTCAAATTTGCTTCCTATGTTATTTTTCTGACCTGCACTATTTTCAAATAATATAGTAACTGAGTTACCATTTTGATTTGATGATGATTTGTAGTGGTCAAGAGCGAAACTACAAGCCTTAACTATCTGGCTAATTCCATTATCCGCTCCTTTTCCAAGGTGACTACCAAGATGTATTACAAGATAAGGAATAGTTAACATGCCACATCTCTTAATCTCTCCTGCAAGAGAATCAATTGATTTGTGATATAATTCAGAATCAGGAGAGGAAAGATTAGGAAGGACCTCTTGGATTTCTACTGAATATCTGAAATGCGTTACAACCAATTTTTAAAGCATTATCTACAGAATTTGAAATTCCGCCAGCAATAGAAACATGAAAACCTGCTTTGGCATAATTCATAGATTGTATCGGAATAATATCAACAAACAATTAAAATTTTCTCGAATCATAAAGGGAATTTTATTATAATAATACCAGATCAGATGGATATAACATCAAAGAATTTATTAATTTAGTTATATGCAACCATTATTGGATTGTGGATTTCTATATTAGATGAACTGCTAAAACTTGTAGATCTATTTAACAATTGTGATATACATAGTTCTGATCTAGATATTATATTGCAACAATTAAAGGTATTGTATTTTTATAGCTTAGGTCAATTCTATGAAAAATACCATTCACATACAATAATCTATGTTTAGATATCTACCAAACATGGTACAGTATTGCTACTATAAATTACCCTATAAACATCATAATAAAAAATACTATCTGTTAACAATACTGCTACTTTACATCATATCTTAAAATGTCGTGACATTTCTCTTTTTAGATTTTTAGATTTGAGCCGAACTCCAGTAGTGCCAATGGTTTCCGCAATGATATAACTTATTAAATGATTTCAAGATAGATAGATGAGCTAAAAGTTTTAAAGGTTTTCTAAATTGCCGTGAAAGAAGGATTCGTGGGATTAGAACTCCGAATGTCGGTTCGGTTTATTTTAATAATATACCTTTTGCTAAAATAAAATAATTTCAACAACTTTATATTGATTTAAGGGCTATGCTAATTGATTATTCTCTAAATACTCATATACACGATATATACTTCCAGGATTAAAATGAGAATGGTAATTCCATTTTAATGGATCGAGAGTTACCTCTACAAACTTGCTATTGTTTAAAAAATCTTTATGGCTCGATGATGACAGAAGAATATTATAAATAAATTCGCCTACCAACACTTGATTAGGCTTTGCAACAGATGCAATCTTTACAGCCATACTTATACTAGAACCAATTATATCTATGTGGGCTTTTTCTAAACTCTTTCCATAAAGCACTACTAAAGCATCGCCATAAGCTAATCCTATTCTTACTTTAATTTCAGGTAATTCATTTGCCTTAAATGCAGGATTAATAACTTCTTTTATAATTTCTAATATCGCTCTTGAACAACTCAATGCATTTTTACATGCT
This sequence comes from Nitrososphaeraceae archaeon, assembly GCA_021155845.1. Next base: position 2,372 of record JAJNBK010000202.1, on the reverse strand, counting down.
TTTGCCTGATCATATCCTGCAGGAAATAATACAATAACAGCGTCACCTTCATATTTGAAGACATATCCTCCATAACCTGATGCGGCAATACTTATTTCTTGAGCAAAGGTTTGTATCATTAATGCAAATTTATTCTCTGGTAAAGAGAGGCTCATTTGTGTTGAATTATTGATATCTATAAACACAATCACAAGATTTGTTTTACTGTTTACATGTCTTCTAAGTAATTTTTTGGATTCTTCTGTTGACATGTTAAGCTGGATACCATTACTCAAGGTTTTATTTACCCTAGCATGAATCTGTTTCATTAAAGGCAGGTTGGTAAAACTCATAGATAGATCCTCTCTACCATTAGTTAAGCAACCTTTTCTTGTGAAATTATTAATTTCAATCTGGCATAGGCTTTCAATTTTGCTCTTATCATAAAAAGTATGGCCGATCTCCTAATTAAAAGGTATTACTTTACGAATTAATAATAATAGTATACAACATCATAGAATTAATATAACGTATATCTCATCGATAATCTGCGGAAGCAGATTATCTTTATTTGCTAATTCTTTTCTTCTTTGTGATTTCGCAACATTATGTATAGTAGCATAAGTAAAAACTATTTCTTGCTAATAGTTGAGCTGCCAGTAACAACCTCTAATTTTTTACTCAACTTTATTAGACATTTCTCATAAACAATTTAAAATAATTATCGATATAGGATTGATAGGTTGTATATCGAGACATATTTATTATTGACAAAGTAACTTAAAAGATGGTGTAAAAACTCCATTAGATCAAATTGACTTCAGATTATCGTATTTCTTGCTAAAAATAGAATTTAATACTATTATTATTAGTAGTAGTATATTGACACAGTATCAAAATAATTACAATAAGAATATTATCATTGTTTCATAGAAGAAAAACATAGTAAGAAATAGAAATTAGCTAATAATGAGTAATTAAGCAATAAATAACATTGAAAACTTTTATTTTGCACGAAAGCAAAATATAATTAAAATTTGAAAAAACATACATACTGATTCCGATCTGGTCATTTCCTCTGTTCTGCTACCATGTATTTCATACAAGATCGGAATCAGTATCTTATTATCTATATCTAATAGTAATATGAAGATGAATGTGGTGAGGATTTTGATATAAGGTTAAAAAGATTGTAATTGCCCAAATCATAAGATCTAGTAATATAATGAAGAAAGTGATCTCTCTTCTGATTGATTTAATATATATCACACTTTTTGATACACTTTACATCAAGTACTTGCTTAACTTCTCTTCCTATTTCTCTTCATCCTTTCTTCTTTGTAACATGCTCTTTTCTATCCTATGCTGACACAAAATTATGTAATTCTGCTGCATTTCCACCTGCAAGAATATTATTTGTATCTGAGTGGATATTTTAATATCTTTTAATGTATCATCATAGTCATTAGTAATTCCATGAAGATAATCATTCAGATTTTTATTTAGATCGGTGATGGAATATTTATTGATAGTGAAAGAGATAGATCATAGGATTCTGAATCACTTCTTACTGGTGCAAAGAATGAAACAATATCAGTGACATAATCATCAGCCTATACATACCTTCATCTATTGTCCAATTAGAAAGATACTGAATCTATATTCCATAACTAGGATTTTCACATCTCTTGAAAATATTATTGTCTGTTTGCGATAATACTTCTTGTTGCAACTGATAACATTCAAACAGCTATTATTGTCGTTATAGCAGACAAATTATTAGTTTACTCTTACTAAACAATGATGTAGTAATTTATTGCAAGTAATTAAAATTTCTAAATAAGTTGTTAGAGCCTTTACGTCATCATTTGAAGTCAATGGTTCTTTGGTAACTACTATTTTACTAATATTAGTGGTTCATCTGTTATATGTTCTTGAGTTGCTGCTGTTCTTCACTTAATTGAAGACTAAAACTAAATATAGCTCCCTTCCTATCAGCATTATTTTCAGCCCATATCTCTCCACCATGAGATTCTACAATATTTTTAGCAATAAACAATCCCAATCCAGTACCTCCTCTTTCAGATTTTGAAGCAAACTTTGAGAATAGTCTTGGCAATATTTCTGGGTCTATACCAGTACCTGTATCCTTTATTTTAACAATAACTTGAGTATCTTTCTTTTCTGCGGTAATGGTTATCGTACCTCCTTCTTCTTTAGTAAATTTCACAGCATTACTTAATAGATTAGATATAACTTGAATCAACCTAGATCTATCTGCTTCTATAAATATTTCTTCCTCAGATTGGAATAATAGCTTTAGATTATTACTTTCCTCTTTATTTGTAGCTATATCGTTTATAGCATTTTTTATTACATCATTCAAATTGAAC
>JAJNBK010000201.1 GCA_021155845.1 Nitrososphaeraceae archaeon | reverse complement strand
TCTCCAATCGGAAGCAATGATCGATATTCGATTTAATTTGTTTTTAGCATATAGAAGGGGAATAATTAATGATATGACTAAAAAAACAATAGCTAAAATAGCCAAAAGGATCTATTTTCCCTATAGGAATTATACCGACATACTCGAACAGACAGAAAAGCAGTATCCTACAATATCAGATGATCTGAAATCGTTTCGCACTTATATTATTGAAAACAGGCAAAGCTTAAAGGAGCGCGATACAATAAAACTTATTAAATATGCAAAGAAACGATTCATACAAATGTAAAACCTGTAACTGATTTCATCATTATGTCTCTTAACTAGCACATAATACTTCGACTTCCGTTATATATATTGGTAGAAAATTCACAGTTGGACTATGACAAGGAGTTATATGCGTGAAACACACTTTCCCAGCAAGGACCTTCTTCTAAATTCAAGAATTTAAAATACACTTATTATAACAACAACACATACATGACATGGATCCTGATCAGAACGCATCTCTTATTTACAGTTTTTAATGCTTAATTGGCTAAATAGCTAAGCAACAGGATAGATTTATACTCAACTATATGGTTATTTCATTATAATAATCATACAAATAGGAGTAGATACAGTAAGCAATTTAAAAGGAATCATTAGTTAGCGCATGAGAATAATTAGAAGTCAAACGTATACAGACAATAACGGTAATTGAAGGAACGGCTACGAGAAGCAACGATAGCCAAAAATCTTATTTGTTATTGCTCTTCTTTCTTTTACTTTAATGATCTCACTAACTACGTCTGAGCAATTAAAGTCATTAAGAAATATCTTAACCATCCAATACGGCATCATATCACATATTTCGGTGTTATTTAGCAAACGTCATCTTTTCTTCTTTTCTCTTTCATGGTAGATCTCTCGATAATATTGACTAGTATACGCTAGCAAGTTGTCCTGGCATTATAATAGTATGATCCCAATCATTAAACTAACGCTGACCCGAAAATAACAAAAAATCAAATTCTATAATTTATCTGATTTTCTCCAATATCACTCTTGACATATTAGTATTGTAACTGACCACACTTTTGATAGTAAAACCTTCTCGTAACATCTCATCGATTTTAGCCCAGGGTTCATCTTCTTTGAAGCCTGGAATTATTACAACTTTTATAAATTCTCCATCATATTGAATTGACTTATCACTAGACATTATAATCAGTAAGACGGAGAATTATTTAATGATCATCTTAATGATTGCCTCGCACAGAGAAAGTCTTCCCATTGCTCATTATTATAAAAATGATGGTGTCCATAACAACCGCATATGATATTTTATTATAAAATACTTTATAATCATCATGTCGTATCGGTCTTACATGAGATAACTATTACTAATAACTATGAGTTTTTTTCTTAAAACTGCCAAATTTACTCTGAAATATAACAATGTTTAAAGATGTTATTAAATTGATAACGATAACCACGTCTTTGTTATACCTCTTTTCTAGATCACATAATTTTAAATCTTAGAGAATTTATATGAAAGATGAGAATATAATTTGAGTAATAACAAGCAATTTCTCTTGCAGCAATTAATGTGGATTGCTATATATTTTGCTATCAGCCTCGCTATTTCAATTATAATACCGTTTCCATTTTCTCTTATTGCTATAATAGGGGTTGTCTTGTTGCTAAGTTTTTACGTAAGAAAAAGAATGATGCGAAAGATGGGTTTTGGAATGGGCAACTTCTCTATGTTTGGTTCAGGTTCAATAAATTACTATTGTATGAGCTGCGGAACAAAACATAATGAAGTCGCCTGCCCTAAATGCGGTTCAAAGATGAAAAGAGTTGGATAATTAACTAACGCTTCAACTAGGTTCGTAATTATGATTTGCTCTATACTTCACTTTCCTTAATCAATCTCAAAAAATATACTCATATAATACAAATGCTAAAGTCATTTTAGATTTAAGATACTTCATTATCTTCTTTATCTCTGTTTATAATGGCAATCTCCGAATTGATATTCTATTATTCGATGAGACAACCTTAGAAATAGTAATATTTAGCCTAATTTTCAGTTTGTCTGTTCTTCTTTTATAATCCCTAATATAGTTTACATTTAGATGTAATACGATACCGAGTTAATTCAGGTTCGGTAGGTAATGTATTTGATGGAAGAATTGCTGACATAAGGAATATTTCTCTATTTTATCGGTATTTTCCGGATTACTTCCTCGCTACTTACATAAAAAAGTAAATCATAAAGGATTTGCAGAGAATTTGATTATCGTAGATATCATTATCTAATATTATTTTGCTCACTTAATATTATGTAATTTTATTAGCATAAAAATGCGCTATATATGAGAAAGCCATTGATAATACATAATTAAAGTTATACAATCAACTTCTTATCAGGATGCGTAGAGGGGCTTTCTTTTTATATATAATTATGACTATCGAGTACGCAGATGATTCTGCTAATGGTATAACATAATAGATTAGCGATAAGATGTGAAATTCAATGTGAGATAGCAAACACTTCAGCATCCTTTAAAGAAGACGCTTTAAATCTTATTTAGCTGTTTTGATATACTTACAATATTCTGTCTTCTTTTTAGTAACTTTGTGGCATATTTCTGTAGAGAATACTAGAACAACAATAGTAATTGATATTAAATAGAATGACATAAAGGTTACATTTTGCATAGATTGATGTCTCGTAAAAGTTACTATTTTTAATAATTATCATGAAATAAAACACGATTTAATCTTCATAGATCTTCGGCCGGCCAATTTATGTTTTTCATATTGTATAAGTAGTTAGGAAAAATGTAAAATTCATAAAAATAACGATTAAGTACAATTATTCCTGCTGCTTGATCAATTAAGTGATATGCTATCTTACTGGTCGAAACAATAATAATATAATAATAATAAATTATTATATCACAATAGAAACAAAACATTACTTTAATATACAAATTTAGAATTAGGATCGTTCGATGGACGCTAGGAACATTGGCTTAAGAAATATCGAGGTGGCTGA
>JAJNBK010000200.1 GCA_021155845.1 Nitrososphaeraceae archaeon | reverse complement strand
GCTATTGTAGACGATATCCTTGCTATAGCCGCCCTGTCAGTCGTTACTACGATGGTACAGACAGGCGATACCTCCCCTGCGATTATGGACATTACTTTTCTTATTCTAAAGATTCTAGGACTATTTGCAGTCCTTTTGATTGGTTCTGTGCTTCTTGTTCCAAGGATATTGCATATAGAGAGGCTATGGCGTTCAGAAGGAAGTATGGAGGGCGTCACGACTGCAGCATTTTTTGGAGCAGCAGGTTTAGCGGCGTTTGTAGGACTATCCCCTATAGTAGGTTCTTTCTCTGTAGGAATGGCCGTAGCAAGTACTAAGGTCATCAAAAAGGTCGAAGAATATGTATCTAAATTAGGAATTATTTTTGCTCCATTATTTTTTGCAATTATAGGCGCTCAAGTAGACCTAAGAGGTGTTAACATTGAAGTTTTGTATCTGTCTGGAATCATAATTGCAATTGCTGTTGTTACGAAATTGGTTGGATGTGGGTTACCCGCATTAATCTTTTTGAAAAATAAAGGTAGAGCAATGAAGGTAGGTATAGGTATGGTATCTAGAGGAGAAGTTGGTTTGATTGTAGCCGGTGTTGGAGTATCTTCAGGCGCATTATCTGCCGATATTTATACAACTGTAATTATAATGGTCGCACTAACAACTATTATAACTCCTATATGGCTAAAAATTGCATACCGAAAGGAAGAAAATGGGAAAGCTCAAATAAAAAAATCAACATGATAGATAAACAAATAAACAGATAATGTCATTTTACTCTAGACATACGATGTCTACTTCTTATGATAGGGCTAAACATGTTGTCGAAGTAGACGAAAGAATCTTGGCTGTCTTCATTGTTAACTCCACTGGCAAGATATCTGATTTATTTGTGGCAGAGGATGCGAATATCAACCAATCTTTTATAGAAACTATTAGAACCACTTTAGACATAAGGTTTGAAGAGAAAGAAAGCATAAAGGATCAGTCACTGGGGCAACATCTCTGGGATATATTGGAGTATGATAAGGTGAGAGTAATTAAGATATACGAATTAGAGAGACTAATAGTAGTATTAGCAAAGAGTCATTCATCGCCTGGAGATATTGCAGAGACAGTATTAGGCTATCTGTATGAGTCAGAAGATGAGCCGCCTAGAAGCCTGTTTTAGTTATCCATTAGTTTTAGTCTGGGCATAGTATTGTCATCTCTTACACTATTTGTTGGATAGATTTTCATATTAGCGAATTTTTATTGCCAGTCTGTCATCTTTTCAGAGATCGCCACCAATATCGCCTGATGCTACTGCGATTATTGCGATAATGATATTCATTATCAAATTTGTTATCCTCTCCCTATATTATATAATATCATATATATAAACTTGGGTATAAACGAAAGTATATAAGGGACTTGACCTAGTTTTAGGTCTCCCCACGTACTCATTCAAATATTACGAGTTAATATGCAAGTTTACTTTTCTCTTCCCTCAGTTTCTCCTTATAAGATCCGTCATTAGGAGTAGTCCTTAGCTGCATTCCACAACAAGGGCAAAATACTTTGTTGGTTATCAGATAGCATTCACATCTCCTACAATATTTCTTGCCAGCTAGATAATGCGACTGGCCTACTATAATTTCGGAATGTATTTTCTCACATATATTACGACAAACCATGAGGGATAGATAGGAAGTATCTGTAGGATATAACGAATAAAGCACTGAAAAGAGGGGGAGAGACGATTTATACTCTTCCAGCATTGCCGGTTGCAGTAGCATTAATGTTAGATTTTCTTCTCTCAATCTCTCCTTTGAGTCGGCCTTCAGCTTTAGCCTTAAATCTCACAGTATTGTAAAGAATGTGACTCGGAGAGTAGTCTTATATGTTTACTCTGAGGGGTCAGAAAGCTATACAGCTATTCTCCGAGTTTTTAGACCTTCATCACCTATATGATTCCACGCCGCTATGGCATTGAAATGCCTGTTGGTGATGCGTTAAGTAAGATCTAATCTACGAGTTAGGTGAAAGACCTTATACAAAAGAAAATGAATGATCGGCTTTTTTGCACTTTCATTAGTCTCCCATATTCCAAACATTCCAAGCATTATTTTTGTATCAAGACAGACTGCTAAGAAATCAATGTTTCTTCAAATCCTTTACTCCATTTCTTAGTGTCACTTCTGTTACACCAGCATTTTTTGCGATGATACCCTGGGTTACACTTTCATGATTCTCTAAACCGGCTAAATAAAGTACAGTTGCAGCAAGTCCCATTGGATCTTTGCCCGCAGACTTCTCTTCTGCAATGATATTATTCAACATTTTTGCCGCATGATATTTTGTGATTTCACTTAATCCTACTTTGCTTGCTATTTTAGAAATGCATTTAATAGGATCAACATTTGGAATTTTAAGATCTAGCTTAAAATAGAGCAATCTATAATCTCGAGATATTTCCTTAACTTTATTATTTGTAATAGAGGCTATTTCTTTAAGTGTTCTTGGTGCTCCAATCTCCCTGCAAGCAATATATGCGGCAGCCGATAACATACCAGAAATAGTTCGGCCACGTATGAGTCGTTTTTGCTGAGCTTTTCTGTAGAGGTAAGCAGTTTTCTCTACCGCTGCATATGATAATTGAAGTTTGTCCTTTAATATATCAAGCTCTACAAATGCTTGCCGTAAGCTCCTGTCCTGAGCTGTAACAAACTGAGTTTTATAGTCCCATTTTCTTATTCTCTGCATTTTAGAATGCATCGCTGAATCAATTCTAGTTCCAGCTGCATCTCTATTTGATTGTCCGATGATAGTATAAAGCCCTCTGTCATGCCGAGCAAGAGAATTAGGAGCTCCGGTTCTTGTTTTAGTGTTTATTTCTTCTGCTGAAAAAATATGCCACTCTTGACCTGTTTCTTCAATTCGTTCTGTTATCACTATACCGCATTTGCTGCAAATTATCTCGCCAGATTTCTATATCGGTTATTGCAACGCTATTATTCTTACATGTAGGACATTTTGTAGTTATTTGTTTTGGTTGTAATTGAGCTGTTTTTGCTGGAGTAGAAGGAAGAGTATTTTGCATTTTGTTTAATCCTCTTGTACTAACAGGATTATGGACGTGCTTGAAGCTGTAGTGGGACTTCAAAACGTCTTCCATATCTATTAATTGTCATCAAAACCCTATCACTTACGTGTTTTTTGCGAACTTGTGATGAGACTTGAGAAGGATCATTAATTCTATTACCGTCAATTTCCTCAATTATGTCTCCTTTCCTTATTCCTACGTCGTCTGCGGGACTATATGGTTCTACCTGTGCTATTAAAGCACCTTCCGTCACCGGTAGCTGATAATAGTGTGCTAGCTGTCTTGTTATTTTTATAGAGGCTATTCCAATCCACGGTCTATTAGTAACACGCCCATTTTCTATGAGCTCACTCATTATTGACTTGGCCATGTTAATAGGTACTGCAAATCCAATCCCGTGAGCATACGGCATTTTGGCAGTATTAATGGCTATTACCTCACCTTTTGTATTAACAAGAGGGCCTCCAGAATTGCCAGGATTTATTGCCGCATCGGTTTGAATCAATTCAAGTACGCCATTTTCAAATTGCAGATTTCTTTTGAGTGAACTTATTATTCCTGCTGTTACTGTAGGTCCTCCTGTTAAGCCAAATGGATTGCCTATTGCAATAACTACCTGTCCTATTCTCAGATCATCAGAATTTCCTAGGTGAGCATAAGGAAGCATATCACCCTCATTATTAGAGATACCTTCTGCCTTAACTACTGCTAAATCTGTAATTTCATCCTTTCCTATTACCTTTCCATTTAGCATCCTTCCATCAGCAAGTGTAATCCTTAATCGTTTTGCATCATCAATTACATGGTTGTTAGTAAGAATATATCCATTCTTGTCTATTATTATCCCTGAACCAACACCTTCTACTGGGAATATACGAAATAGCTGATCTTGTACCATTCTTACCGTGGCAATATTTACAGTACTCTTGCTCACTCCTTCCACTGCATTGGTGATCAAATCTTCACCAAGCGGAATGGTCACTCTAATATTCACCTCCTCGTATTTT
>JAJNBK010000199.1 GCA_021155845.1 Nitrososphaeraceae archaeon | reverse complement strand
TGCTCTTGAACCTTTATTTGCGTCTGAGTATATTTCATCAGAAATAAGAACACTAGAAAGGTCAGTTCTTTTACCCAGTTTGTATTCTAAAGCTGGATCAGGTTTTACTAAAATTTCAAATTTATCACCATCTATGGTTAGTCGAACAACGGTTAACTTGGTATCTGTCATTAGTCTGTAAATTAAACTGTCTTGCATTTATATATGCATGTCAGTTAGTTCTTAAATCTAAGAACTTTCTAATTTATAATCAGTCAAGATTTCATGAAAGCTACTCTCATTCAAAAATAGATGACATCTGAATATTTTCATATTCTATCCTCTGACTGAGCCAGATAATAAGTTATTAATTTCGGAATATTATGTTTCGTGAGTATTATTATGCACTAGTATTATGCACTAGTATTATGCACTAGTATATGTTGTTAGATATAAATATAGAGAGAGAAATAAGCAGACGAACTTGTATTGTTTATAATATAGATAATAAATATGCAAGAAAATGTCTATCAAATTCAGTAATTTTTTTTCTAATTTCTTCGCGTACATTTTTTGCTAACGGATGATCTTTTGGATCTCTTCCTCCTTTCCCTTCTCCTGTTAGAGCTTTAGAAATAGCAACAGCACTTGCAAAGGCCTGCCCCATGAATCCCCCACCTTCTACGCTGACATTTATGTCAACCTTATTTCTCAATTCTCCTATCAGGAGGAGGGGTGTTATTACCAATTCCTTAGCCACTGCTGGTTGTAAAAGTTCCACAGGAATGTTATTGATCCTCACCTTGCCTCTTCCTTTAGAAATTGTGGCCACGGCTCGACATGTTTTTCTTTGACCTGGATAAAGATCTATTTTATTCATCTATTGGCTCTACTCCCCCAGACCATCCAATTTCTTTTGCTACTTCGCCAACTGTAATATAATAAGATGATGGTTTTGTGATCTTCGAATCATCATAATATTTCATTTCGGAATTCTTTAAGGATTCAGGAATACCTATGTAAACCCTTAACCGTTTAAAAGCTTCTATACCGCTACTCTTGCGTTTTGGTATCATGCCTCTTACCATCTTTGTTAGTATTGTATCGGGTCTTCTAGGATGAAAAGGACCATGAATAGGGTTTGTGACTGAATTAATTTCAAGGTGTTCTTTGTAAAGTTGGATTGTTTTGTACCTGTGTCCAGATAGCATAGCTTTTTCAGCATTTACAATTGTCACTCTATTTCCCTGAAGCAATAGTTTTGAAACATATGAGCAAATTCTACCCGAGATGCAATTAGCTGCGTCAATCACTATTTGTTTGTTCTGTGCTGATGATTGTGAAGATGATGATCTTTTTAGCAATTCTTGCTTATTAGCCAATTATGCGCACTCCATTACCATCAGGATATTTCTCTATCAATCGATCAAGTGTTATAATCTTTCCTCCAGATTCTAATATCTTCTTTGCAGCTTCTTGTGAAATTGAAAATGTACAAACTGTTAATTTGTGATCTATTGCGCCAGAACCTAACACCTTGCCAGGAATAATGACTACTTCATCATCTTTGGTAATATCTGACAATCGACTGACATTAACTTCTCTTTTATTTGATCTTCGAGCTGAAATCTCATGTTCTAGAGCCTTCCAAATTGGAGCTTTATTCTTTTTGAAAGCACTACGAAGACTCCATATTGTGTTATCTATTACAGTGTTAGCAAGCATAATTTATTCTTCGTCTCTGTCAGTTATCGTGAATCCCCAAATAAATGTACCTAGGAGGAATTCTTAGGTACTTCAAGATGTTGTATTATATGATTGAAATTCTTGATTTTAGAATTTATTTTCTCAACAGCTGCCATCAGTGTTTCTTCTGCTGTTAATGCTCTGTTAGTCTCAATAACAAGGATAGATTCATTCTCATTATTTCCATCTTTAACAATCGCTGCTGAAGTCGGCTGCCATTTCGAATGGTCCCTTCCAATTCCTAATCTTGCATAAGCCTCAAATTTCAGTTTCTGACTTGGAGCAAGAGTGATAATTGGAATATCTTTACTAACCGGCTTTATAAGCTCATCTTCAGACACGAGCTCACCAGAAGTGACCACTTTGGTTTTCTCATTTGCCTCTGAATCTAATACTAATAACACTCTGCATTTTGAGCAGCCCAACGTACTTTTACAGTCGCAATCATGTGGCATTACAAATCTATCAAGATTTGTTTGTAATGGGATGAGACCTAGCCTATGAGCAATCGCTTCATCATGCATAACCGATGAATTCTCTAAAATTACAACATCGTCTATAGCTAAGGTAGGAACTTCGCTTATCGAAGTTCTTCTAATGGCATTTACGTACTGCCTTGGAACATTATTAAATTTTATGACAATTTTTTCATCTGTTCTCTCAAGAATATCGACAGATAGAGAGGATGTCAATCTTAATTCAAAGAATTTGTTCTTGTAGCATCTTAAAAATCTACCGAATCACAAAATATAGTTTCATTTTTTATATATATTTTTCTTCTAATCACTTAGATAATAATAACAATCTCGTACAAACTATAACAGTCTATTGATATCTCCTAAGACTCTTAATCTTCATTTGTCATTAAAAAATATAGTCTTACCTCGGCTGTTTCTAATTATGTCGAAAGGATGGTTAGTTCTGCCTTCGATAAATTTTAAAACACCCTGCCTGATAGATTCCAGAGCAAATTCAGGATATTTACGAACCTGGAAGAGAAGCTGTTCATTCACAGAAAATTCGTATATATTTAAAATTTTTGTAGAAATTAAATAATCTTCAAGAAGTTCCTTTCTTTTTTTAATTTCAAGTTCCTCTAAAGCCGATGTTACCAAAATTCCCATTTTAGTTAGACGATAAGATGGTATCCCTTCCTTTGGAGAATTCTTGGTCCTTTTGTAGTCAAAAAACATTCCCTGCCTCCTCAACAAACTGATTTGGAATTAAGCATTTTTGTAACTCCTTGACAATATATTGATATGCATTTTCCTAGAGATATTGAATTCTCGTGCAAGAAGTGTGGAAAGATTGCCTTTAGTCATATACAGTGGTTGCTGCTTGTATAATGCTAATTATTTAAGGATAAATCTCTGTCTTAGTGCGTACGTAGACAGATGCTTATTTTTGTAAGTTTTAAACATATGAAGTGATGGAAAGGTAGCCAACATTTGTTAACACGGATAAAGTTGAATCCTTCTATTAATATACTTTATCTTATAAATTGTTATATATTTTCAAAGATCGTTAATTTATTTTTATAATTATATAGGAATATTATAATTATACTTAGAATTAAAATGTGAAAATAATATGCTGAAATCTACAAATCAAAATTAATTATTATTTATTAATTTTAAAGATATTTATTTTCTATTTTAAAATATTACTTATCACATTGTAAACGATTGCAAACTAATAATATTATTTATAGTTCCTCATGTTGGGTTAACAGGATTATTTTCAGTAAATTTGTTAGGTAACGCATTAGCCTATACAGAAGACGATCCTGCCGTGAAATATCAGTGCTTTGAGCAAAATGAAGATGGAAGTTATAATAAAACTGCAGAAGGAGATTTGATACCCTGTCCAATAGATCACGGAGACAATGCTTGGATGCTGACGGCTTCAGCGCTTGTATTAATGATGACTCCTGCTGGCTTGGCTTTCTTTTATGGTGGTTTAACAAGACAAAAGAATGCAGTAAACTCATTACATATGGTATTCATAACTACAGGATTAATTGCTGTGCAATGGACGCTAATCGGATATTCATTAGCGTTTGGGCCAGATGCAGGTGGGTATGGATTTATAGGTACACTTGATTGGGCTGGTCTGAATAATGTTCTTCATGATGTTCCATCCATTTCATACGGGGGTATAGATGGAACTACAATTCCACATCAGACTTACATGGTATTTCAAATGATGTTCGCAATAATTACACCTGCTCTGATCGTAGCATCACTGGCAGAACGAATGAAATATAGTGCATTTGTAATTTTTGTAGTCCTCTGGGGAACATTTGTTTATGACTTTGCTGCTCACTGGACATGGCAAATTGCAGAAGGTAACTATGGCGCTAACCCTGATTATTGTGGATTTGGTTGGACTGGTTGTTTAGGATCACTTGACTTTGCAGGAGGAACTGTAATTCATATTACCTCGGGTTGGTCAGGATTAGTAATTGCGCTGATGCTTGGGCGTAGGCTAGGATACGGAAAGGTACCAATGGAACCTCACAACATAGGTATGGTAGTTTTAGGAGCAGCACTGCTATGGGTTGGTTGGTTTGGATTCAACGCTGGGTCCGCTGCTGCAGCAGCAACAAATGCAACAAGTGCGTTTGTTGCAACCCAAATAGCAACGGGCATGGCAGTAGTGACTTGGGCATTGGTCTCATGGGCTCATACAGGAAGACCATCTACTGTGGGTGCAGCATCTGGTGCTGTAGCCGGTCTAGTAGCCATTACGCCTGCCTCTGGATTTGTATCGCCAATGTCTGCACTTATTATTGGTATAGTAGCCTCCCTTGTTTGCTATGCGGCACTAGTTTTCAAGAACAAACGCAAATGGGATGACGCACTAGACACATGGGCTGTACATGGTATTGGCGGACTTGCAGGAGCATTACTCACAGGAATATTTGCTGAAGTAAGATTTACGCCATGGGGGGACAACGGCCTTGCTTTTGGAAACCCCGCACAACTCTATGAGAATGCTGTCGGAGCATTTGCAGCTTTAGCATGGGCGATGGGTATCACAGCATTAATAATCAAGATAATGGATCTAGTATGGCCTGGTGGAATCAGAGTTACGCCAAAAGAAGAAGAAGTTGGACTGGATCTGGCACAACACGGTGAAAGAGCATATGTAACTGAATAGAAGCGAATCACTCTTTTTATTTTTTTAAAATAATCAATTGCGACCAATTATAGAAAGATAAAAATTTTTTTCTTTGCGCACATAATTTAAAATATAATAATAACAGTAATGAATAGATTATAAACTTCTACCATAAAAATCATTGATTTATTTTAGAATCAAGTACCAATTTTGGAAAATATATAATGATGTATTACATAAACATTAGCAGGAACTGCAGATTGAATGCATTGAACCACTTATTGTATATGTGTGCCGATCGTTGGTACTGGCTGTAAATAATAATGTAGATCATAAATCTGATAGTCTTTTGTATTTTGTTAGCTAATGAGATGACAGATAAGTGATTATTACAAAGAAAAAAACAAATGAAATGAAAAATTGTTCTTATTGCTCAGAAAAAGCAACAAGAAATTTCTGCTTGTCTATTTTATCCTTTATCTTTCAGATTGATTTGTTGCACCAGCACCAGCACCTCCTCCGTGAGTTATATTCTCGAAACGTTCAGCTGTAGTAGTAGCATTATCAGAAGTGGTGTCAACACTGCTCGTAATATTACTTCCATCTGTTTGATTAACTGCTGTAGTGGTTTGATTCGCTTGTGCAAATACTGATACTGGAGAACCTACAGTTTCTAATAGCAGCCCAAAAGATAGCGTTAAGACTATTGTCATATATATATTATTTTATGCATTGACTATAAAATACTAAAATGACTATTAACAATTTTATAATCATAGTATGAATTATAAACCTATATTTTTTGTTAGAGGAATTTTATATAATATTATATCTAATGAATTTAAGAAGCCCACTCCAATTTAAAAGATTATTCCTCATGAACCCAATTTTGCAAGTATTCATTTCATATATCCTGATAATGTCAATGCTATTGACACGTGGATACACTATATAATACTCAAGTGGTGGCTGCAATCTAAAAAGATGCCACGATAACCCAGTATAGTGGATGAACGCTCACATGGGATACAATAAAACTTTCATTAAGTTTCAATCATCTCTGATGTAACTTATCAATGGAGCAATAGCAAATCATCTACAATAATAACAGCCGAGAGTCACAACTATCGCCTGAAGATCAACGTCTGCACAAACTGGTGCGCTCGTTAAGTCTGTAGATATAATCATGGTAGGAACAGCTGGCATGATAGGAGGTGCCATACTTATCCTTATAGGTTCTGCAATAGGTCAAGCAGACAGTGCAGTAATTATTGCTTTTATGATTAATGCAATAAACACTCTTTATAGCCATGAGATATGCTGAGCTTGGTTCAGCTACGCCAGAGGCTGGCGGTGGGTTTTTTTTGGGTCAGAGAAGAATTGCCAAGGCCAAATGCTTTCATAAGTAGTTGGATGGCTTGGTTTGCTCATATTGATACTGGAAGTTAACTTTGATTTAGTCTAGTAGTCCCCGCTTTTTCTTTTCTACATTTTTCTCAGCAAAGAATCTTTCTAATTCATATTTCCTCAAGTCAACAAATTTTATTCCTTTAGATAACATAGGATGAACA
>JAJNBK010000198.1 GCA_021155845.1 Nitrososphaeraceae archaeon | reverse complement strand
TAACTGTTGGCAGAAGGGCAAATCGTCGTATTAATTCATTAATTCATGAGCAGCATGAACTAATTAAAGCAATACATGAAATGCTTCAAGAACAAAACAGATTAACCAAAAATATAGATAAAATGTTGCGTTAAGGTAATAATAGCCTAGAATAACAGTAAGTGAAATCACACAGATACAACAAGTAGGTTGGGATCACTCCAGGCCGATATGCACTACTTTATATCACCTGCTAAATTACCGATTTTGTTTTGGTTACTATGGCTTACGGTTTCTTTTGGTCTTTATTGACCCTCCCAATTATTCTTCAACACTTTTTCTCTTTTTGTTTATTACTAATATCCATAATAAGTTCATGCTGTTCATGAATCATCTTATTCATTTTATCGATAATATCATGCTGTCGATGAATCTTTTCGTGAAGGCTGAAGGCCGCGGTCAGATCTTTTATCTAAAAATAGTATCAACAATCCAATTCCTAGAGCAGTTGCTACCTCTACTTCCTTATCTCTATAATCTCTGGTGCTTCAAAGATCCATAGCGGTATCACGGAGAAAACTAGCACTATAAGCCCGATAAGGACCAATTTTATCTCATTCATAGGGTGTCAGGTACAAGATACAGAGGTGTATTTACTTTTTGCAAACTTAAAACCGGACTGTTCTCTTACCAAATGAGATTGTCTGGTTTTGATACTACCTTCGCCCAATATTGATCAAGTATAAGGTAGTAAATATAATGTTCAGACGTATGTGAGAATAACAGGAACAATGCCGTACATGCATGTATC
Organism: Nitrososphaeraceae archaeon; assembly: GCA_021155845.1. Next base: position 2,292 of record JAJNBK010000198.1, on the reverse strand, counting down.
CTTTTTCCGTCGTCTCCGCTTTGATTCCTCTATTACTATTTGTCTCCTGTGGTTCCCATATTCTTAACTCACACTGGAGAGAGAATTGTGAATAGATCAATAGTTTATGGAATTATGTTCCTCAAAAAAAGTATAATAGGCACAGATTATAATGTTGAGCAATGAGGCAAGAACACGTAACTTTAAAAAATGTAGAGATTTCAGAATTATTTGATCTCATTAAGAAACACTTGGTAGAGATTGAACTGGATATAATCTATGAAGATAAGGAAAAAGATTATTGGAATTTAAAGGCGCACAAGGGTAGTGCAGGTAGTATTGTAGTTGGAAATATAAGAGATGTTGAGGTTATGATAAGTGGCAACAAGGAGAGAGGTCATGATTTAGTTTTGCGAACTGGCGCATGGGGGAAAGACATAATTGTTCCTACAGCTGTATGGGGCGCTGCCACTGCAGGAATAGCTACTATTCCAGTGGCTCTAGCGGAAATATATAGAGCACATGCATTTGAGAAACACTTCTGGGACTTTATTAGACAGACTACATCTGATATTGCAAAAGGAAAGTCGGAGATGTCTACCCCTGTAACAATCACGTCTTGATTCATTTTCCTTATATCCCAGGTTGTACTCTCGTATCCAATAATAGAGAGGATAGACGTATGTGATAAGTCCCCGAGACAAAGCATACTAGGGTTTCAAGTAGATTGTCTCGTCATGATTCCTCTACTACTTTTCATTTTTCTTTCTCAAATAGATGAAGTTCTTCTGTTTCGTTATTATAGGACCATTGCAGAAAACTGATAGAGTTGATAAAGTTAAAATAAGCTCGATGGCGTGTATCTAAAAATATTTGATATTGCTGTTGTTGTTGTTTTACTTCTCCTCCCTTCTTCAGATCAGATATACATGTTTACCACATACAGGGACTTATTAAATACTGAGTATCAAGGATTTTAATGATCAAGAATTCGCTGAAGATATCTTTCTTCTCAATGTATCAGCGTAACGATCTGATAGGAATTTTAGGAAGGCGAAGTTATCAGGAATAGAAACCCTCTTGCTTGAGGTCTGAAGCTCGTTTACTAACCTACTAACAGGTCCTCCCGATGAGTTGGTTGCACTCAATACAACCTTCCTAATTATATCATGTCTAGATTTTTTTATTCTGTTATATGGAATATTGTCAACAGCAGCCATAACGAAGATATTGGGCATATCTTCCTGAACGTCATCCTCTATATCCTCCCAGTCATCTTGTATATCAAGCAGCGCCTGATTATAATGAAGAACTAAAGCGACATTTTCATTAAAGCTTGGAAGCTTCGCATCCAAAACCTTTGCATAGACTAGTGAGGCATCTGATGATTTTGATAGATTAAAATGTCTTATTTCGGTATAGGAGAAAGTATAATTTTTAAGTATACGACGTTTTATAATTTGCTCAAATTTCCAAAATGCCGAAAACTGCCCTAATAAATAATCTATAGAATAAATGAGATGTTGCGCATCACATTCGGATTGTAGAAATTCATTTACTGATTTATGCACTTGCTTTGCGAGCAAAGCATATCTATCATTCCCAGTCTCATAGAATCTATCTGAGAGAAGAATGTACCTAGTTAACGACCTTATTATCCTATATACCCATAATGCCTCGGCTATATTTTTTGTATCGAAGTAGGCAGCTATAAAGTAGGTAGGATCCTGTGCATTTTCATCAATGGCTGGAAATGAATTATCTAAATTCCGGTCAAAGCTGCTTAATAATGCACTTAAAGACACCATCTGCTTTACGAAAAGTAGAGTATCAGTGGTAGAGTTTAGATCTCTTATTAACTTAGAAATTTTATCTAAATAGACTCTGTTTTCAAAATCGCTAAGCTTAGATGTGATTTCCATTATTTAATAATATGATTTCTGCAGTCATCTCAAAATTATAAATATTACGGCACCATAGCAAGCTGTATTAACTTAGCGATAAAGCTTTAGCTGCGAACATTCTCTATATTCGACGTAAGATGTCAGCGGGATCCTCAAAACTCGATTTGTTTATGCCTCATGCTAGCTATCTGGGAATGATCTTTAAATAGAAAGCGGGGATGTTGCTAAAGAATGAATATGCGGAAGAATACTAAAGGCTCGAACTTGCTCATAATCGTAGGAATCCTGGTATGACGCGCGATCTTGTGAAATGACACGAGTAACAATGATTACATCTAAGACAAATATGAGGGGTCCTCTTGTTACGGTCTATGCACTCTCCGTATTGCGAAGTGTAACCACATGAAGT
>JAJNBK010000197.1 GCA_021155845.1 Nitrososphaeraceae archaeon | reverse complement strand
ATTAATTGTAGTTTGGGCCGTTTTAGCATTATTAACAAAATCTATAACAATTTCACTTCCAATTCCACCTGTTATATCCTTTATCCCTTTTACTGCATCAGTTGAAAGCGAATTTATTGTTTGATCGGCTCCTAGTCTCTTTGCTTCTGAGAGTTTTTTATCATCAACATCAACTATCACCACCTGAGCATTGGTTATAGCTTTCGCAAGTTGAACTGCCATCAGACCCAGGCCTCCGGCTCCTACCAATACTACTGTTTCACTTGCCTGTGCATTTGCCTTTTTAACTGCAGTATATGCAGTAAGACCCGAACAAGCAAGCGACGCAGACGCACTAATATCCAAGTTTTGGATCTTTACAAGGTATCTATGACTTGGAACGAGTATAAGCTCGGAATATCCGCCATCTTGATATATTCCCAACGTTCGCGGTAAATCACACAAATTTTCCTCTCCCACCCGACATGCGGGACATAATCCTTCTCCTATCCAAGGATAAACTAAAACTCGCTCGCCTGTCTGAAAGCCTGTAACAGATTCGCCTATTTCTTCAATTCGACCAGCAACTTCGTGGCCTGGAGTTAAAGGAAACTTTACACCACGGTCTTCAACCTTCATAAAAACCCCCTGTGGTCCTGCATAACCACCTTCCCACAGATGCAGATCGCTATGGCAAACGCCTGCTGATTCTACTCTCACTAGAACTTGTTCATGTTTTGGCTTTGGTGTCCTAAGATCTTCAACACGTAGTGGCTCTTTTGTTTTTACGATACGAGCGGCTCTCATACAAGCCTATATGTCTATAATACTGTTATAATTATTGATCGTCATTTGTATATAATGTGTGTCTCTAAATAACATTGTTGACCTGATTAAATCTTTGGCTTATATAATTATCATTACTTAAAACTACTACTACTACATTGATCTACTTCTATAGTATGATGCAACACTCAATAATTTTTCCAAAAAAGTCAATGACGGATAAGTCTGTGTTGAAATTTTGGCTTAAAGGCAAAAGCCTCTGCATGTATTTAGCTATATTTATAAGAATAACTTGCTTAAAATTTAAGGGATGCTGATGAAGATTAGGAAGAGCCGGCTGATGGGCTATAGTATTTAGACTATGAAATGACGAAGATTATGAGTTCCTGAGGCATCTCGTTTGGTCGGAGAGCTTCAATAGGTGTAACTCTCGATGCTTTCCAGGCAGGAAGAAGTCCTGCTATGATACTAAGTCCAACGGAAATCATCCACACATTTATCATATCCGTTGGAAGATAAACAGGATCGAGTGGTGGACCCTCTCCAGGGCCCGCTCTGGTTAATAGATACCCTCCGCCAATACCAGCTAGCAAACCCAATGTTGCTCCCATAATACCAATTATCAAAGCTTCAACTAGAAAAAGAGCTAGAATATTACTTTTCTGGGCACCAAGAGCCTTGAGGGTTCCAATTTCACGAATTCTCTCGATAACTGATGTATATAGTGTTGTTATAATTCCAACTGCTCCTACAATTAATGAGATGACAGCAATACTTAAAAGAAATGCGTTAATCCCTGCAGTAAATTCCTGAACTGTCTTCAAGATCGCTTTGACAGTGGTAATTCCTATATCATTACCATAAAGACTTCTAATTTCTTGTTCTACTACATCCACAAATTCACTTGACTGAGCAACTACAAATAAAGAATCAAACTTACCTGATTTTTGAAGGAAGGCATTACCTGCGGCTGTATTAATGACAACCGAGTCGTCTATAGTTGGATTTCCAGTGGATTCCATAATTCCTGTTACAACAAAATTCTTTGATTCTTCCTGAGATTGACCTGTTATATCATCGACAAAAGAATACTTTGCTCTGACGCTTTGACCTAAACTAATAAAGGGTGTTGTTTCTCCTGGTGGATTGGCCACATTCTCAGCTATAATCATGGCAGAAGGGTCATTTTGTCTTAATGTTGAACCCTCTACAAGTTCTAATGTCGGAGCAATTACAAATAGTTTTTGAGGATCTATAGACAAAACTGCATTGTTTTTAGACTCACCCTGAGACTCTAGCGTGATATCTGCTTGATAGGAAGAAATAACTTCATCTATAAATGGAAGTGAATTTAATCTGTTTATGACAGCTGCGTTTAACGTAATTTTTGCTGCTTGTGGTGCGCCCGTTCCTCCTACAGGGGGACCATCCTCGGCTTGCACCACACTGCTTACGAACAGTATGTTGGGTGCGAGATTATTGAATTGATTATTAAAAAATTCTGTGAATCCTGCACCGAATCCATTAACTGCTACCAAAAGACTGCTTCCTGCCATCACCATCAAAATAGTGAGTATGGATCTAACTTTTCTTTCCTTAAGAGCATCAAATGATAATATGAAAACTTCTTTTATGTCCATCTTATTTCTCTATCCTTTCTTCCTCTCATCAATTATGCTGTCACTTTTTTTGTCAGTCGGTCCGTCTGAAAGAGAACCAATGTCCTCTTCTCGTTCTTTTTCTTTTTCTTCTTCTTCTTTCTCGATCATCTTATTATCTATACCTAAAATCCTCGAGAGTTTTGATTTTGATCTTCTTTTTCTGAGAACAACTATAGTCGCTATTACAATACTTATTACTAGTATAACTAATATAGGAATTATAGCGGGAGTGTTTCTATCACCGTCAGTGGTTTGTTCTATAGGCTCATAATCGACTGATCCATTTATTGTTAATTCATGAGGTATTCTGAGATTGTCTCTGTATGAAACTTTAAGAAAGACAGGATATGTTCCAGCTTTAGTATTGTTATCAATAGTAAGCGGAATACTAAATGGTAAAGGAGAATTTTCTGTAAGATCACCAAGATACTGTTGTGATGCAATGCTTCCTACAAGACTTCTTTGTTCTGATAATGGAGGTTTAAGCATTTCCACGGTTGTAAAAAGTGCAACTGTATTTCCTTCATTTAAAAGATTTCCAATAAGGTTTGGCTTATCACCTATAATGTTTATACCAAGATCGTATACTCTTACTCTAATTTCGCCATCTACATAAGATCCTAGGTTAATGGTCTCTGTAGTTGATTGTTCATCTGATACATATTGTATTTTCACTGGAAATTCTATTGGCTTTCCAATAACATCTTCTGATGCAAAGACATTGGTAGATAGATTTAGTTTGGATTGTGGTACCAAGTTCTCAAAAGTCCATTTTGAATTTCCAAGTATTTTAACTGTATCTGCTCGAGACGTAAGAGTGATCACTAGGTCAGTTACAGGTATTTTGCCCTCGTTGGCAATGGTAAACTCCAATTCTTGGATCTTGCCTGCTATTAGAACAATGGAAGAATTTTGGTTATTAGAAGAGACACCTACATCAATATTCAAAATAGATTGTGGAGGTTTAGGAGATATGACAAGTCCAACTGATTGATCAGAATTCTTTCTGTTACCATAGGCATCTCCATATGATATTTGTAGATCAAGATTCTGCACTGTCTCACCAGCAGAATTACTTGGATAAACTAATGGATTTATTTCAGCTGTTCCATTAGCAGGAATAATACCGATATCATACGTATTATTTCCTATGTTTACCAATGGAATAGATTCTGTTCCCTCACCATTAGCAGTAAATGATGAATTGCTACTCGAAAGAGAATTACTTGTACTAGGAGCTTCATTGACCGAGACAATGACGCCACTAGCGTTAGCAGTACCCTTATTCTTAATAGTTATATTTACCCTATTAGAAGAACCTGGGACTAAATGATATTTTTCTGATACTACATCCAAAACAACTTTTCCTGTAACACGGAAAGGTATTGCAATATTTTTTACTGTAATTTGTCCAGTTTCAAGGACCTTTGAGTATACCAAATCAAGTGATGCAATGTACGGTCCAACGTTTGCATTTTTTAATACACTCATCTCAAAATAAAGAGTAAATGTTTCTCCTGATTTGATAATTGAATCATAACTGTCTACTGTGTATTCTGATAAGTCTGATATATTCTTCCCCATGCCCGGTGGTATTACTCCAATTGCTTTGAACCCAGCTGGAAGACTTAGATATCCTTTCACAGCGGTAATATCAGAGCGCGCCTTGTTAACAAGGACGACGGCAAGTGTAGCTGTACCTTCTCCAGGACCCACTTCCTTCTTGACGGCATCATTAGTGCTGGTATTAGACGTAGAAATCATATTATCATCGGTCCAGTAGGAATCTTGGAAAGCAGGATCCAAGTCAGTCTGAGCATTTGACTTTGTTAAAGTCCAATTAGATGACAGAAGTAACGTTATACTGATAAGAGAAAATAAAAATACTCTTGACCATTTTTTGATTCGACAAGATATTGCATTCTTCTGCTTTTTCTCTCTTTTGTGAGTAAATGATATATTGGTCATATTCTAGTTAATAGCCTCTTTTTCTATTATTCCATCTTTTAGATGGATAACCCTATCTGTTGCTTTGGAGAGATCCGGATTATGAGTTACCATTATTATTGTCCTTCTAAACTTGTCTGAAAGCATCTTTAGCAAATTAAAAACGTCCTGTCCTGTCTTCGTATCGAGGTTGCCAGTTGGTTCGTCTGCAAGAATCACTGCAGGATTGTTCATAATAGCTCTTGCTATTGCGACTCTCTGTTGTTGTCCACCACTTAGGTTTGAAGGTGATGATTTAGCCTTATCTTTAATTCCAAGAATATCTAATAACCTTAATGCACGGTCAATTCTTTCATTCTTTTTCATTCCAGCCAATATTCCTGGGATTTCAACGTTCTTTAGAACAGTTGTTCTATTAATCAAATTATAGGATTGAAATATAAAACCTATCAAATTGTTCCTCAAAAGAGCAATTTCGTAATCATTGAGCAAAAAAATATCTATATCGTTTATGAAGACTTTTCCTACGGTAGGCCTGTCTAAAGCTCCTATAATGTTTAATAAAGTTGATTTTCCGCTGCCAGAAGGTCCGACAATAGACACAAATTCACCTTTCTTTATTCCAAAGCTAATACCATTAAGTACAACAATGCCGCCTGCTGGTGAATAAAAAATCTTAGACAGGTTTTCTACCCTTAATGTGTATGTTTCTCTCTTGTCATTATTTCTATTGTTTGTCTGATTATCTTTAGTAGTCATTTAAATCACAACACTATTTTTGTTGCATCTGCACACTATTTTTATTTCTCATTCTTAATTTAATTTATAACACATCGCAATTATCGCTTGTTTCGTAGTCTTCATAGTACTTACATCAGAGATATATCCTTTTAAATTAAAGTCAATTGCTACATCAACATCACTATAGTCAAAATAATTTTCTCTTTTTTCTTGTACCAGGATGCTCTTACTCTTATTGTAATAGATCATGTCATCCGGCATTTCTCTTGACAAAAAGTCGTCGTCCAATTTTCTAGGAAATATATTATTTTCTCCTCCAATACACAGTGGTCGTTTGCCCGATACAACCTTGTAATAATTCTCAGTATTGTCATATAACTCATACGTTCTCCTTATGTATGGTATCATCATCGCTTCCTCAATATGTGGTGTCATATCCCATAAGTCTACTTATGAAATCACTTACAATATTTCTGCGAGTTATTCATCTAGCAATGACCAAGGTCGATCCGGGAATCGACTTAAGAAATACAAGAGTTCTGTCTGGACCTATTGTCATAATTATTTCTACTATATTGTCGTCATACCTTGTCTAACATTCTTTTATCAAAAAAATTCATTGTGCAAAATAGGTCAATGATATGAA
>JAJNBK010000196.1 GCA_021155845.1 Nitrososphaeraceae archaeon | reverse complement strand
TTTCAAAACTTTTTAGCTACAGGCGATCTAAAAGAAGATGAAAGGTCAATTCAACTTTTCTCAGATGCCTTTAAGTATGAAAAGGATGCATTTGATGCTTTCAAGACAGCTGTTAACTAATAATTTTTTTGCGCTGGATAGCAGTAGGATTAAAGTCTATGGTATATTTATAATCAAGCGGCCAGCCTGTTTTTGCAATTTTGGTCATTCCTATCCACTTTTTCATATATGTTTTGCAAAACAATGTATCTCATTAGCAGCATACTTAATGCGAAACCAGAAATTCATATATTCTAAAACCTATCTATTCTTTATTTATTTATTTTGTAATGGTTACTTATCTTACTGCTTTGATTAACTCCAAAGTTGATAAATAATATTCTAATAAATAAGATTAAAGGTAGACAAGAATAAATTAATTGTGTTGAGAGGGGATATGCTGACAAAGTAATAGAGTTCAACTAACTGTTCAATCAAGTTTTTCAAGACTATCGTATAGGTAGAAGGAAGATGTTAAGCGACTCAATTGTCCAAAAACCAATTCTATCCTATGAAATATTACAGAATTTCTAGTTTAAAATTAATTATTGTTTACTACAGTTATATGTTTCTTTGAATTATTATTATCACAACTCCTGTATTATTGAGAAATATATTAAGCATTCATCGACAAAGATTTTTTACTAAAAGTGGCTAATCAATAGGTCTTGTATATGTTAGTTTGACCTTTTAGAAGACAAAATAATCAAACTCTTTACCCCTAAAACTCTTCCGATTCTTTTGGTGTATCCTAAAAGAGACTATTTAAGTATAGAAATATCAATACTATCCTATAATGAAAGAGATTTTCATTAAATTTAAAAGAGTGAAAAAGCCTATATAATTTTATCATCATGCGGCTTTCCTCTATATTCTCACGACCTTTACTTATTTATGACGACAAATGTTCTTCATGTGGAAAATTTGCAAAGGCTGCTAGTATTCTATCAAGAGGATGGATACGTACAGCAGGACATTATTTTTCAGAAGAAGCAAAAAATGCGAAAAAGTTGGTTTTTCCAGCAGATTATGACCCAACTAAGATGTTCTGGTTGATTAATGAAAATGGTGCATACGGTGCTAGGTCTGGTTTAATACCAGTTATGAAAGAGATTATTACAGGGATCTTCAAGGGCGAAAAGAATCTTGACAATTATGCCATAGCATGTGAGTATAGCAAAGAGATGTCTTGTATGTCTACAAAAAATACAATAAAAAGATTTATAAATATGATGCAAAATAGTGGTAAGTTTGCTTTTCAAAATTATTAGTTAGAGTATTGCAATAATAATAAATTAGTATAAGTATTATTGAAGATGGATTTATTTACTACTATATTTATAAATTAAAAGAAGTATTAACAAATATTTGAGATTTATTGATGTAATCCTTTAGTAGTTATTCATATAAAAGCTGAAAAGAGCTCGTATGCAAAACACTAATCAATAGAGAGAACGAATTTTGATACATACAACACAGAGAAAATTTTTTTATTAATTATAGGTAAATTTACGTGATTAATATTAAAAATAATCTGAAGGTTCAGACTTTTTCTAAGCAAAGTGTCTAATGCAAAAAACTGCATTGGCAGATGGATGCTATCTAAACATCACCATTTAAAGCGTATTTGTTTTGTATTTTAAACTTTACAAATCTATCCTGTAGCATTAAAGAATGTTATGAGTCATAATTGTATGTGGAGATTAATTAAAAATGCAAATGAAAAAAACTTATGCTTTATCACAGTACGACGGATGATGCAATGGTTATAGAAAGTCTACCTATCAATTATAATTTTGATATCTATTCTTATTAGATATTCCTACCTTTATTCTCAAAATCTGTAATATAATATTGATAATATAATTTTCAATTTACTTGCTATGTATAATTGTATATGGTATCAAATTCAGATCAGTATTAACTCTCATAATAGTTATTTCAGAACTTTTTCTCATTAAATTATATATAATCTACTAAAAAAGATATAATTATATATAATATGTATTGAAAAGTTGCCAGATTCTATTTCTCATACTATATTACATTAATTCAAAAGAAGTATATTCTATTACTCTTTATAATAAGATTGCTATATGCCAGTGGGCGCACTGTGTTTTTTTGCCCTATGTTCCTGTAATTTGTCTGGTTCATTGAACTTTTCCATACACATATCACAGATAAATTCGGAATCAGTAGGTAGTTTGTTAGCAGGATTTATCTTTCCATTGGAGGATGATGACAACAGATATACTATAATATTACGTCTATAAACATTTTTCTCAGTCATCGAGTATGACCGTTCCAACATGCATTAAACATCATTTAATAATCTGAGATTATTTGTATTATATAAAGACCTGTAACGAATGCTACTATTATCCAATTTTATGATAATTCATGCCTCTTCTAAAATAGAAAAAAAGACAGACACAATCCCATGCTGGTAGAACTACAGAAAGACTTCAGGATCAATAAAAAGACAATGTTCTATTAATTTGTCAGTTTGTTTACACGGGGATAAACTTATAGAATACTCTCTAGAGAAATAAATAATATGTGCTTATAACATGAAATTCGCATTAGTAAATAATGACTATTAAGAGTAGAATAATGACAGGCGTTGTGATGATGGCTGTTCACATGGTTATGTCAAAGGTAATGAAAAAGAGAAGATCGAGATAAGGTAAAGTAAAAAGATAGTAAAACAAATGAAGATCTAATATACCTTATCTAGTAATTTACAAAACATACATTGTAATGAGTTTAGACTTGTGGTGTATTCCTAAGCGGTGTACATAATATACACTCCCTCTTCTTATAGTATTATGAATTTTATTAGAATGAGACGAAGATCTATAATGAACTTATACAATGGATTTATGGTATTAATCCATACCAAGGATGCCATCACAGATGCGGGTATTGCTATGCGACGTATGAATGGTCACCAGAATTTTATGACAAAATATATGCCAAAAGTAATGCACCTCAATTACTTGAGAACCAATTAAAATCGTGGAGATCGCAAACTATCGATCCTATAATGATATCTTCTGCTACAGACCCATATCAACCAGCAGAACTAAAATACAGTATTACAAGGAAATGTATACAGATATTACAGAAGTACAATGCGCCATACTATGTATTTACGAAATCTAGTATAATAAAAAGAGATTTAGAACTTCATAAAGGATATAAGAATAATTGTTTTATTGTTTGGTCCATAACAACATGCGACGAAAAAATCAGACGAGTAATTGAACCTGGTACGCCGCCAGCATCTTCCATGTTTGAAGTAATAAAAGAGTTTACAGATTCTGGTATCTGCTGTGGCGTAAATATTGATCCTATTATACCTCTATCACAGATTCACAAGATCAAATCGAGACAATAATGAATTCAAACGAATATTTAGATTTGAAGAACCAATCAATCAAGGTCACAATATTACAGCCGACAAATTCTATTCAAAGGTAATACTGAATGATTTAAAACGTGAGGTAGTGAAGAGAAATATGATATTTGACTTTCCAGATTTGATTGGAAGGAGATATCTTAAAAGAAATATAGTTGATAGCACAAACCAACTTACATTAATGAATTATATATAAAACCTCTTTTCAATAATACTCATATCGAGTTTTTATTCCTCAACTCTTCTTCTTGAGTTTGAGGGAGACAGAATTGATACACTAACATTGGTTCATGGGTGCTGAACCGTCATCGAAGACATGACCTAGGTGGCATCACATTTATTGCATAGTACCTCTGTCCTTCTCATAAACATGCCGTTATCTGCCTGTTCTCTCAGGTTACCTTCTTTTATAGGGGCACAGAAGCTAGGTCAGCCAGTTCCTTACCCAAATTTCGTCTCAGATCTAAATAACTCGTTACCACAATATACACATTGATAAATCCCCTGTTCTTTGCAATCATTACATTTACCAGAAAAAGGCATTTCTGTTTCTTTATTTCTACAGACTCTATATTGCTCTGGTGTGAGTTGTCCTTTCAGTCCTCATTAGACATGAATCTGCTGCTTTAGACTGATTCAAATTAGTTCAATCTCAGTATAAGTTTAGCTTTATGGTATAGTAAATACAAATGCATAGATCTATAACACGTTTTATTTATATTTATTATATATATTATCGAAAAAGACCTAACTGATTGAGTATTATTTTACAAGATTAGGCGTATGCACTTATCATCTGGGCAACAATACTAAAAATCTAGACAATAACGTTCCGTCTATCTTTGCATGTATAATATGAGCAAAAGGCTTTTGCATGCATAATATTTGAAAGAAATTGTTATTAGTATAGTAGTAGTTAATAGAGCAAAATGGCACAACCATCTGATAATAGTTTTGCAAAGGGATTTATTGCAGTATCGGGTCTTAATCTCGCATTATCCTATGAAAATGCAGCCATTGATAGATTAGAAAACAGATTGTCTGAATGTATTGTACCAGAAGTCAAAGAAAAGATAAAACATCATCTAGCACAAACTAGAGAGCAGCAGAAGCGTCTACAAGAAAGAATAAGAGCGCTTGGAGGAGAGATTACATCAGAAAAGGGTCATTTACCTATACCAGGACCACCTCAATCTATAAAGGTTCTGATCGAAAGTAGTAGTACAGATAATGAAAGAGAAGTTTGGGAGTCATTAAATGACTTGATAATTGAGAAAGCAGAAGCT
>JAJNBK010000195.1 GCA_021155845.1 Nitrososphaeraceae archaeon | reverse complement strand
CTGTCAGTTTATCCGTATGAAATATTAGTAGAAATTCTTGAACCATACTTCTTTGCAATAGCATAGATTTTCTGAGCCATTAATAACAACCATTCAATGACACCTACTGATATTGCTTGTAATAACTGTGCTTCTCCATCATCTTCTGCAGACCAAATTTCAGCAAAATGGAAGGGCAAGAAGAGTAAGAGATAATGTCGGCGCTTTTTCTTCCTCCAATCGTATATTATCATTGCCGCAATCTTCATGTACATTTCCAAACCTATCTAATCAAAGTGGTCCATACAAAGAAGACCCGGAAGGTTTTCATAATGGTAAACGTGATATTGCTGACGGATAATATAATAATAGCAGTAGCATTTTCTTTTACAATATGCAGCATTTAATTGCATAGCTGTATCAAAAGTAAGTTATTCCATTTACTTTTAGCCAATCTAGTTTGATAATATTATTAATGTCTATATCTTCTTTCAAATCTTCTTCCTCTTCAGAGCTACAGCTATCAGAGCAAAGGTGACAGCTCCACCTACTAGTATTGGCTGTGTTAACCATCATCAACCTCTAGTTGTTGTTGTCGATAGAAATGTTTGCAATATCTTACTAATTTCATCTGGATATTGGTCCATCACTGCATGACCTGCATCTTTGATCTGTACAAGCCAGGCCCCTGGAATTTTTCCTGCAATGACTAATGCATTTTGATGCGGGTTGTAGTAATTATCATCGGTTCCAGTTATGACTAACGTAGGTTTGGCTAATTTCGCAAGCTCGTCACATACACCATTCCAGTTGGTTGCCTCCCAACGCAATCCTATGTTAGCCTGCCCCTCTTGAGCTTCAGGGGAAATACCAGCAAAGAAACCTATGCCTTCTGTAATGTTCTCAAGAGACTCAGGATGCAGTCTTATCCATCCCTCTCCTAATGAGGCATTTGCTAGAGCTATATTTTCCTCCCGAGAAATAGTAACATTATTTGAGATTTTGTCGACGATCTCGGATTGCAATCTTAAAAACTCAGGTGGTTTAGGTATAAGATCTTTTCCACCACACGATGAACCAACAAGTATAAGCCTGCTAACCTTTTCTGGATACGTAATTGTAAGCTGTTCGGCTATCCATGACCCAAGGGAATATCCAAGAACATTTGCATTCTGTATTTTCAGAGCATCCAGTAAACCAGCAGTATCATTTGCGAGTTGCTCAATAGTATATGGTTGAGAACCAATTGTTGTATTTCCAACTCCACGATTATCAAATATAATTACTGTGTGATTTGAAGAAAGGTCGCTTATGAAAGACGGATCCCAAGCATTCTTATCGGCAGAACCGCCACTAATTAGCAAAATAGGTTCACCTTTACCTACCATCTTGTATGCAATTTCAATATCTCCTACCTGGACTATTTTTTCTGATGTATTTTGTATGTTTGCAGATGAATCCGTAATGTTTAGGTCCATTCGATCTGGTTGTTGACCATACACACGGTTGATAGTAGTAGTAGTAGTCATCGTTGTAGGTAGTGTAATAATCAATACAAACAGGAAAATAGTGATGAGTACTGAAGATGTGTTTTCCCTAATTTTTCTTAGGCAATACATTTAGTCCGATTGACACATACATCTACTTAAGGTGTTCGCTTACTACTCAGAATTGAGGTAGATACATCAAACATAATATCTCAAAATTACATAACGTAAAAGACGGGTAAATGATTGTCCTTGAAGTGCGAGATGCGACAGTTTGGTCACAAACTTTAAAGACTCCATTAGTTGAAAACCCCTACTTTCAAGGCTCGAATCTCGGATCTCCACATCGGGCATCATAATTTACAATGAGGTTTGTACCAGTAGCATGCTATACTTACAATAAAATCGGGTGGCAAAATAGAGTCATCCCACCGAACCCGTAATGAATTTTACCTCTTTAGTGTACATAGATAGAGTGTTTGAGTCAGAACGCGAATATTATTACTTAAGACTTGGACCTATACTTTCTGTCTCGTCACATTCTAGTACTATCACATATTTAATGAATTTTGATATCTCTTAGATATCTTGTGATATTCATTTAGAGAATGCATAATCGATTATCAGTCTTATGCATTCTGAGGCTATACCTCTACCCCAGTATTGTTCTCCAATCCAGTATCCTAAATTTGCTTTTTTATTGACTAGATCGATATTATTGAGGCCTATAGCTCCTACAAGTACTAAATTATTACTAGTTGATTCAGACTTCAGACTTACCTTTGTATTCTATTGCAAAATGTAGAGCTCTACGAGACTTAAAGTCACTATCAGCAGATTTAATGAAATTTAGTGCATCTTCTACCGAATAAGGATCAGGAACCTCATACAGATACTTTGAAATATTGTAATTCATAAGGTGAGCTATATTTTGAGCATCATTTACTGAGAGCTCTCTTAAATTGATTAGAACACCATATAATTTAGGAAAAGTATTCGATACCATGTTTCTGCTGTTAGTTTGTAATTGAGTGATCATGATAAACTAGAGTATTATAGAGTTTATTTTTTGAGGCTGATACATGACCAGATCTCGGTTCTTCTTTTAGGGTCAAATCAGTCTTCTTGTGTTCCAAAGAATACCCAACTTGTTATTAGAGTCTTTCGTATACAAAAGAAAACCTTTAAAGCTTAGACTGTTGTTCCTATAATAGGAACCTACTATTAGCACCGATATCGTCACTAGCCCCGACGGGCCCGCTTAAGATGTTTTGGAGACTCCCAAACCGCATAGTTGATGAATACAACGCTACCAGTAATCCCATGGTGAAGCTGTGCGGAGAACACCAGTGCTTCTGTAAGGGCCTTAATGCAGCAGTTTCTGCTAAATCATAATGAGTCTATGAAATTCACGAAATCTCTAGTATGAACATTCTTCGTCTTATTCCAAACTGCTTGAAACTTTGGGATCGATTTCATTGCCCTAGCCCCAGAAGCCCATCTTAACCATAACTGTTCATCTATTGCATCCGTCTTGTGCAATCTGAAGATGAATTCATACAGATCAATATATGCACGCAATGTGTAAAACTGATCTGGACTCTCAACAAGTGCAAAGCGTTCTGCATAATATGGACTCTCCTTCGCCATTCTTGCAAAAGATTCTGTGCTTTCAAGTCTCACCCTAGCCTCAATCATTCTAGCATAGATTTGATACTCGCTCTGCAGTCTTAGATTCTTTCGACCAAGGACGAGAGTTAGTATTGAGAGAGCTAGTAGGCCAGACGTTATGATTGGCAAATATTCAAGTAAACTAACCATACAATAGAGGTATTCAATATGATTTAAAAAGTACTTATTTTGTTTAGTTCCTATGGGAATCTTTGGTAAGAATATCTTCATTTGGAAATAAACTCATATAATCAATCACCTACACCTCTTTTACTATTACTTTTAAGAATTAAAACACCACTCAGACAGGGAGAGTTACATCTCCTGAATGGCCAGGCTATTATTGATGGAATTATAATTACAGTAAGTATATTCTGGGCCATAAATTCATGTCAAATATGTTTTACATCGCGACGGGACCGCTAATACATGGGTCATGCAAATCGATTATTTTATATTCTGATACTACCGAGAGAATTCAAAAGATAGTAATTATGTACTATTCTTAGTAAATAGTAATAGTTTGGTAACATCAAACCTTTCGCTGCTATTGAACCTTATAGATCAAGGATAGATATACACAGAAAAGAATAGCAGCTAAATAATTAGTAGGTAAAAATAGTCCATACATCCCGTACAATTCACAAATGTAACAGACTAGTGGAGATGTATTTGTATGACAAATGGTTATCAGAACTGACTATGAGATTTTATTGAAACGTGTCTTTAGAAATGAAGGAATACGCTATTTAATATAAAAAACAATTACCATGCTGTTGTGAGCACTTTCTATTAATATTTATCCAACTGTAGAGGAAGTACTAAATATAATACTTGATGCATAATCTGTATAACACTTTGAGCAATACCACATATATCGGTATTCTCATCAGGTATAAATTGTAGTATATTATCATAGCAATCTATCGCGGGGGTTGCCAAGCCCGGTCAACGGCGTGAGATCAGGCAGACTTGTCTGGCACGATGCTCAGATGTTGATAATTTGACTGGGTTACCTCATCCCTTAGGGGTTCGTGGGTTCGAATCCCACCTCCCGCATATTTACTATTATCTGTTGTTTATAGTATAAAAGAACTTCTTTGCAAATTTTATATATTATAATTAATAATAATTCTAAATACAACTCGCTATCACTAAGAAAACCCTATAGTTAGTTTTATTTACATCTTCCTCGGCTAATGACGTCATCACTGTCAACTAGCATTTTCTGTTATTATAATTGAATATTCAAATCTTCAAGCTGTCATGCCTCTCTACTTTATTGAGTGATTCCATATGGGATTATGTTCAGCGATGTGTGATATCTGTCGCATTAATAATATGTAATGTAGCTTAGTCAGCTACTATTACACTACAATAGTTGCATTTAATAATCATACTCCATCATTAGATTGTTGTTTTTGATCTACAATGATCTCATCGTTTTAAATTGTGATAAGAGGCTCTTATTTTAATTCCAAACTTTTTTTTATCTAATTTATATCGATAAATTAACAAATTCGTACTACACAACTTATGTAGATATGACGTATAAAGTGATCTTCACCGATATAGATGGTACCTTAATTGATATAAACACAGGCGAATATCAAGGAACAATAAAATTGGTTTGTATCTTAAAAAACAATAATATTCCAGTAATTCTTTGTTCTGCCAAGACTTGGTCCGAACAAAATAAGATAAGAGAAGATATAGGATTAAATGAACCTTTTATAGTAGAAAATGGTGGAGCATTAATCATTCCTAAAGGTTATTTCAATTTCTCTTTCAATACACCAATTTCTAAAGTAAAACAAGGATATAGCATAATAGAACTTGGAAAACCTGCCATTGAGATCAGAACAAAACTAAATGAGATCAGAAAAAAATACAAAATAGATTTCTTAGGAGTTTCAGACGTTTCTTTGAATGAACTTGCCAAAATGACAGGTTTGTCAAAGGATTATGCAAGAAGAATGGCTCAGCGAGAATATGGCGAAACTATTATAAAAATTAAAAAAAATGATTTAGAGAGATTTATAAAAATTGCCAATGAGATGGGTCTAAA
>JAJNBK010000194.1 GCA_021155845.1 Nitrososphaeraceae archaeon | reverse complement strand
AGCTTCTCTAAAATAAGATTTACAATAATTTCATTTTCTTCTGGAGCAAAAGAACAAGTTGAATATACTAGTAATCCACCTGGTTTGACTACTCTAATAGCCGTTTCTATCAACGATGACTGACGAGCTGCACAAAATTCTATATCTTCTGGTTTATGGTTTGTTTTTCGCGCTTTATCCTTTGCAATAATACCTTCGCAACTGCATGGCGCATCCAGTATCACACGGTCAAACCGCATGTTTAGATCCATTGCTTTGTTACCGTCCATCTTAAAGATGCAAGTATTCATTACACCACAACGTCTGAGATTAAATAGTAAGGCTCTTATTCTCCTAGCATTGGTTTCCAATGCAACAATAATGCCTGTATTTTTCATTTTCTGCGATATGTAAGTTGTCTTTCCACCTGGAGCAGAAGCCATATCTAAAACAGTTTGGTTTTCTCTTACATCCAAGGCATCTACTGCTAGACAGGAGCTGAGATCCTGTATATAATAATAACCAAGTAAATATTCTGTGGTTGCCCCTGTTCTAAAAGTTTCTTTTTTGACAGCTAAAACATCATCTAGTATTGTATCTTCTAATTCAAAGCCTTTAGAGACAAGTCTTTCCTTTAGATCCTTAGTTTTAATCTTCAGCGTATTAGCCCTAATATACAACGTGGGCTTCATCTCCATCTTCTCTATAAGACTCTTCACATCAGGCACGAATTGAAGAAATCTGCTTATTAACCATTCATGATAACCGTACTGGCTGGCAAAGCTAGACGATATTGACGAATTTGGAAATACAAATGTTTTCAAATAATATACCTATTTTTCTATGCCAAAATATTATTGTTATTTTTTGGAGACATTCATAGGATTTAAGTAAGACATCTATAATAGAAATGACTGTTAAATATTTTCATTATGTGTACGGCATCTGCAAATAATAAGAGCTTTTTATATATTATATAAGTATGCCAATGGCATGGCGCAATTTAATTGTTTTACGCGTGATTGTGAACAGTTGTTCTGATTCACCACTTTCATTAACCATATGATAAGTGCCTCGAAGAGTTTATTAAAGCAAAAATAAGACCATGACAATGCCCTATACTATTTGATGGGGTTAATAATGCGACGGTCGTCCAGTTTGGTCTAGGACATCAGATTGCCAATCTGGTAACCCGGGTTCAAATCCCGGCCGTCGCAGTTCTCCTGTTCTATGAGCCTGAAGATTTACCATATATAGTTGGAATTATATTTTCAGATTTGAGTATGATTAAAGATTACTCCCCTTGGCCACCGCAAGCACAATAACCCAACTCATCTATCCTTTTTTCGCAGATAGGGCATCTGTCACCATATTCGACCTCCCACGCATGCTTACCATACATTTGAAAATGGATATCAATTTCAGTTGGTATTATATTATTGTCAATATTGCCCTCGTTTTTATTATTACTATAGTTATGGTCTTCAATAGAAGCATTTTCACAATTTGTATTCATAACATTCGTTATGCTACAATGCTCTACCTTCTTATTTTTGCTCTTTCTGCCATTTCTATTATCCATCATAGACAACATAAAGATTACGCTATATTGCTGCCTCCTTTTTAGGAAGCTGAATCATGAAGATATTTGAAGTATTCTGAGGATAAGAAGCGTTTGAAGCGATGCCAATTATTCCTGTTCTCGTTAGAGATTCAAAGAATTCTAATGTATCATTTGCATATAGAAGATAATTCTCCTCAATACCCATATTAAGAAAATTCAGTTTAACATCCACAAAAACATCTTGACCGTCATGGAATACATTTAGTATTGTATCGACTGCTAATTTTTTTCCATAAATGGAGGACATAATTTCTTGGAACTTATTTGGATTTATAAGGATACAAGGTATCTTCTGTCCGTTAAAATTTATTAGAGTTATCCCTTCTCTATGCAAATTCTTTAAAAAATCTTCAAGGGTCTCAAATCTTCTATTTTTTGCCATACTAAATAAATAAATAAATAAATATTGCAATAATCCCACAGAGTTATTATTGATTCTCTCTGAGTGTTTCAAGAAAGTAATTTTTTAGATCTATATTACTTTGCATTTTCTTATAAAGATATTCATGAGTCTCGCACAAGTAAAATGGCATTTGGTTTACTGATTCTATAATATTGTAGTTGCTCCTTTCTTTTACAAGTTCCAGCTGGACTACAAAGTCTGCATCTTCACCACATATGTTGCATCGAAATACATCATAATTGGGATTTTCAAAATTTTCGTCACTTTTATCGTTTGTTCCTTCCTTGTCCACAGCGCAACGATCGTAATTCTCTCTTAAATAAGTTTGGAGTCTTAAATTAGTGCGATACTATAATTATATTAATTAACAAAGTTTTATGGATTTTGCTAGCATTAAAGCTCGATTCAAGTCATCATGGAGTATTTCATTATTTTTGTATTTACTGCTAAAGTAAATTAAATCAGTCATTTTGCATCGATCAATATTAACCACTGTCGTTCCGTCACTTCCGCTATTAGTTTTTGCATTAGTTAATATTAGTAATTTATCTGCAAAACCAACAGATTTCACTGTATTAGAAATCTGATCAAAATTCTTTGTATGATCTTTGTTTATCACTACAGCAACGGCCACCTTAGTTCCAGATATATCATTATAAATAACATCAATTCCAGAGGCTCTTCCATTTGTAGCTTCAAATTTAGCTACGCTTCCCATGTCGTGGGCATAGTTTAAGAGGTTTTTTACCGCATCACGAACGTCTGATTCTAGCATTTGAATATCATTAGAACTGCTTCTGATTTTTATAAAATCCGACAGTGGAACACCCATTATACTTCCTCTAATTCTTAGCCCGGGGTGAGTGCTTTTGATTGTATCATCTATGGCTTTTTCGTCAATAATTCGTGCGTTTCTTTTTGAAGCATTTTCTGTTGCGTGATATAATATATTAGTCATTGATCTTACGTTTCTAAAATCAGGGAATTCGTCATAAATTACTTTTATCTTGGCTGACAGGTCATATTCATCTTGTAATTTAAAACATTTTTGAAGATCGTAATGTCTCACATATTCGAGTATGATATCAAGTATCTCTTCTAATGTATTTGAACCTGCTAGATCGATTTTGTAGTTTGCTTTTTCTAACCTATCAAAAATAGAACTATCTTCTTTTCGTATCTCTTCATATGACGAAGGTGTCAAAATTAACATTAATACAGTCGAAGGCAAGTGAGCATTAATGACTGCCTTAACAAAATCTAATGATTTTTTATCAGAGTCAAATTCATCAATTTGAAGAATAGTCAATTTCTTTAAAAATTTTAGATTTAGATTAGCCATTGCTGATATGCTGGTAATAATATCTTCCATGTTTCTAATTTTATAAGCATCATCTCTAAATTTTTCTCTCATTATTAATTTCATAACATATACCTCAGCTGCCGAGAATTCTCCTATTAACGCCTGATTCATTACAGAATAGTCTGGAACCATTGTCCCATCCAAAATCTGTTTTGCCTTATTAGAGATACTTTTCCTCGTGATAAAATCAACGAGCCCATTATTGAAAAACTTCTTTGCTCGCTTATTATTCTGTTCTGCCTTGTCTTTAAGATAGTAAACAATCGCTTTTCTTAGGCTGTCGATATATTCTTTATCAAGACCTCTTAGCATTGCTCCATAAAGACTATATATGTCTCGTGGAAAAACTTGAGATAGGTCAACGTATGATATAACAGCATTATTGCATATCTTCTGCAATCCTCTAATGTGCAAAGCCAAGTGTGTTTTTCCGGATCCAACATCTTGGATCAGAGTAATTAAACGAAAATCCTTGTCGGTTGCAATACCAGTAACTTTAGAACTCAAATCATCAATACATGATAGCACAGCAATCTTTGCTTCCTTATGCCTTCTCCCTCCTAATACCTGGGCATCGATTAGGGTCGGTGTCGGACTACTAGGATATGGATTTTGTGCCAAACCATAAGGATACACTATATACACCTCACAAATCCATGAAGCAGACCCCTAACAGTCAGTCCCTCATAACCACCTGTAGATAATTCGTATTTATCATGGTACAAATTTGTTAATTGCTCAACAAAACTGTAGAAAAGTTCATTTGATATGTTATGTTTTTTGCAGAACTCATTTCTGACTTTTGATAGTTCTACCCAGCCAATTGAACTTGAGTGATTTCCAATAGCCAGATCAAATTCGTTTTTGAATGTGTCTAATTGTATCGTTGGTTCGTTATTAATACGTGCTTGTGAAATACTATCCAGATTTTTTGTAGCAGTCAATTTCTCAGAATTCTTAAAATTATTGTCAAGCGTTTCCAAGGTTTTCGCTAGACCATCAGATGTTCTATTAACAGACAGCTCTAGATGCTTAACTGCCTCATACATAAATCGGAATTTTGGATCTGTATTTAACAGATTTTGAATATAATAATCTTTATGCCAACAGTAATATGCTGTACCTTTCTTATCGACAGAGATATCACCGGATGTCACGAGGCGTTCTATCAGAACATCAATTTCCATATCTTGGAATTCTTTACGCAGGTCTATTTTTTTTATCCCAGTTGTCCCCATAGAAGATATACGCTCGACAATTATTTGCTCAGGTGACATGGGATAAAAATTCAAAATCATTATATAAATCTAAACGTAATAGATAAAAATTCAAAATCATTATATAAATCTAAACGTAATACCTTTCCACATGTTTTGTAAAAGTAGTTGAACCTCCGAAAGAATGATTAAGTGTATAATCTACATTGATATGGGATGATGATTACTCTTTCTGAAATATGATGAAAGTACTAGGGTAACTGACCAAATCGTTTCTATGCATATGTATATAGGATACTTTTAAAAGTACAGAAAAGAAGAAAAACAACAACAACGGTATTCATGTAATTATTAAATACCTTCACCAACGATTGTTAAGTGTTTTCATATTCTTTGAATTTTTCTCTTCCTCGCTTCATGAGAGCAAAAATAAAAAGAATAATTGCAATCCAGATTGCACCTAGAACTATGTTAGTGAAACTAACGTAAAGATAAGGAGTCGCTTCTATTAAGTTGTATTCTATTATTTTAATAGAATTATGTAGATCTGCCAATCCAGTATTATAGGCAGCGCTATGTACCTCCAATGATGAAATGGAATTGGCGCGTGAAAGCATTGCATCAAGCTCGTTTTGAATCAAGCCGAAATCTGTTCGTGAATTTGGAAATGCCCATACTGGATTTCCGTCATTTGGAAGCAAATTTTTTACTGGCTTGATGTAATCTGCCACCGCTTCTGGTGATTGAGCAGCTTCTGCTCTTGATAAATAGCCTACAGCTTTGTCTAACGGATAAATTGTGCTCTCATATCCATAATAGGCTACTGCTGCGCCAAAAGCTAAAATACTCAAAATACCAAACAACATGAGTTTATAATATCTAGGTTTCATACTTTTTTTGACAATTGATTTACGGTTTGTCGTTATTTTTATTGTTTTTATGTATACTTTAGTTTTTAATCTTTCAGCTAATTCTAAACTTGTCTTTTCAACAATTTCTGACGACTGATTTGGTAGAAATTGATCTTGCTGCGAGACACTTTGTAATCTACTATTTGATTTATTATAATTAAATGAAGAATGAGATATGCTCAAATAAGCCATATAAATGAAACCAATTGTTTGAAGTAACAAAATAGGTACAAATATTGGATTTCCTGAGAATATGGAAATAAAGATTGCCAGAATACCATATAGCCCAAAAAATATCTCCAGTAAAGTAGTTTTGGTAAAAGGTAGAACATATGATTTATTTTTCCAGTTGTCGCCTTTTTTGATAACACCAAATTTAGGAGTACGTAAGAATTCATTCTTTCCTATCAACAATGCTTCAAATATTGCTACTGTATTGTTAACAGATATTCCTGTTGCAAAAAAAATTAAATAAAAATATTGTCTAGCTTTTACTTTCCATTTATCTCCCCAGATTTTCCTTATCACATATAGATAGGTAGCAGGGCCCATCATGATATAGATTAGAATAACGGTGATAGGAGACCAACTTACAGCATATAACTTATAATCTAGTGCAAGCAACATTGGAAAAATAATAAATTGAGTTAGAAATAATGGATGAACAATGTGTCTAGTGAGTTGAATGAATGCCTGAATCTTGGTATCTATAGGTATCTTTCTGTCTAATGTAACATCTATTAGTAATTTCATAGCAACCTGCATAGAACCCTTTGCCCATCTAAACTGCTGTCGCTTCGCTGCATTTATCTGCACTGGAAGCTCTGCATCGACAATGATGTCTTCAAGAAAAAGACACTTCCAACCTTTAAGCTGGGCTCTATAACTTAGGTCAAGATCTTCTACAATGGTGCTTGTATGCCAACCTCCAGCATCATTAATACAAGAAGCCCTCCACATTCCCGCAGTTCCATTAAAGTTCATGAATAAATGAGTCAAACTTTTTGCTTTTTGTTCAATCAGGAAGTGTAGGTCAAGGGAAATTGCTTGTGCTTCAGTAAGTGAAGAATAATTTTCGTTAATGTGTCCCCATCTGCATTGCACTAGCCCTACTCTAGGATCTGAAAAGTGACCTATTGATTTTTTCAGAAACCAGTTAGGAGGAATGAAATCTGCATCGAAAATAGCAATAAATTCTCCTTTCGCAATCTTCATACCGGCTTTCAATGCACCTGCTTTGTAGCCTGATCTCTTGTTTCTATGCAAATAGATTATGTCAAAGCCTTTGAATGTATAATAATCTACTATTAACCTGATCATTTGAGATGTACTATCATCAGAATCATCCAGTATCTGAATTTGCAACTTTTCTTTTGGATAATCGATTTTACATACAGCATCAATTAAGCGTACAGCTACGTACTTCTCATTATATATAGGAAGTTGAATAGTTATCACAGGTAAAGAATTGTCGTTTATAGGATTCAGTTTCTTATTCATTGCTTTTTGATGTCTTTTATTGTGTTGGGACTGGTAAGAGAGATAGAAAAAGTTAAGCGTATAAAGAGTCACTAACCAAGCGATGATAATGAATGTAGCGTAAAGAAATGCACCTAGTCCACTCATCCTATTCTGTCCTTTGTGCGAATGTTAGTATCGTAAGTATTTATAGTCACCGTAACCATGTGCGTATGTCAGCCACATATATACATATATATAGATATATAGATATTTATATTATAAATTATAGCAATAATTTTATATTATTATTATTATTAAAGGAATATGTTTAGTTTAGTTCCTAAATATATAGAGTAAAAAATACAAAAAAAGTATTTTATTATTATTATTATTGACCTTTTTGGAATATT
>JAJNBK010000193.1 GCA_021155845.1 Nitrososphaeraceae archaeon | reverse complement strand
GGCACCATTATTTCAATGGTATCTTGCACCTGGATATAGTACTGAAGTAATGCAGATCTTTATCGCAACAAATTTGAAAAAATTAAGAACAAGAGGAAATTTGGATGAAGACGAAGATATTACAATCAAGAAGATGAAATTAATCACGGCTATTCAGAAATGCATCAACGGAGGCATTGAGGATTGCAAGACAGTATCGGCGGTATTGACCTATGCAATGGTATCACAACCAAAAAAACCCAAGAAATATCATAGCCAATCCGAATGCACAGGATGATACATTTTCTTTCTAGCATCATCTAGACTATTTCTCTCGATTATTAACCCCTGCCTCTTTAAGTCCTCTATTGCGGCCTGTACCGTTCTTCTCGGAAGGTGACTTATGCTAGTTAATTCGCTTTGATCTATTGGATATTTGGTTTTAATAATATAGTAAATAAATTTTGCAGCAGGACCTCCTTCTGGATCTTTTCGTAAATATGAAACTCCAAAAACAGATTTTGATAAAAACCCGCGTCGCTGTGATTCAACTGAAGTAATTGCATCAGAACGTATCTCTGCTAAATTTACGCGCTGCCCAAATTCTGCAATTAAAGCAGATTGTTGTGATTCAATCGGAGCTTCAAATATAAAGGTATTAGGAGGATATTTAGCAGTAAGCGCACCTATAAAATTCCATTTGATGACGCCTTTCTCGTCATAAATTCCTACACTTAATCCTTCATTTGCCTCAAGTACTACTTTTTTTAATCCTAATGTCATAGCTTGATCTATTTTGATCAACGTTTCCTCCATGCTTAGCTGATGCCTAGGGTCTTTCTTTCCTATCTTCCATTGAAAGTCAAGATCTTGTGACATTATGATATCAACAATCTTCTTTTTATCTTCTATATCCAAATCGATGTTGTTCTCCCCTAGTTCTACGGCATCAAAACCAATTTCTGCAATCTTCTTTGTAAGAGGAATTAGTGAATTTTCTAGGGTAGCAAATTCAGCAATTGTACTCCCCGTTGATACATGTACATCGAAATCATGATAAAAATTGATTCTTTTCTTAAGAGTCGTTTCAGATACCAGTAAGGGAAGTGCACCATAAATCTTGACCATATCAACAAATGGAGAGACTAATTCGAAGCTTTCCTTGTCTAATCCTTGAAACTTGTCTATAATATACGTAAGGCCTTCTGCTCGGGGCTTTCTTGAATCTACCCTGTCCTTAACCAATTCCCCTAACAATATACGCTGATAATATAGGAATTATATATAAAATGGTTATTGCATTACAGGTATTTTTACCTACCAGTGATATCTTATTGCCGATATAGATGACGTAAACTCTTTCTCTATTTCATCAAGTCTGTCTATAGAGCCATTAACTTTGCGTAGACCATGAAAAGATGAGTTATTTCGCACTTCGTCCATAAAAGAGATCACTTCTTCATTTGTGACCCCATGCTTAATATCATAGCTTATTCCCTTACAGATGTTTGTTAACTTATTGTATTTTTTATGCTGTCTTCTTTGCCATGAAGACGCATCTGGAGACAGTCCTGTTACAAACTTTATGACTGTTTTTTTCATATGCTCGACATGCCATTCTCTAAGGGGATAATTATTATTCTGCATGAAAACGTAGTATTAAGGTTAAACTACCTTATAACTTCTTAGTGCTCCAATAAGAATTGAGATGATGGTGTCATATTAAAAGAATTAGCAAAAGCACATGAATTGGGTTCTGACAACTGTAACAGAAAACAAGAGAGGGTAGGTCACATACATACTTTCAATTGTTTTGCTTGGAAGTATGGCTAATGTGGAGGTCAAGCCTACGCATTATTCCCGTGTCTTCTTCAAGTTTATTACGCAATATTTTTGAGATCTGCTCAAATATTCTGTATGAACCAATCATTGCTTCGATCTTTTCTTTGTCGGAAGCGGCATTGGTTTCTATGATGAGATAATCAGATATTAATCTGAGGTTAATCTGGAATCCATAATGGTCATCGCTAATCCATTGGAGCATATAACCTCCAGCTTCGCTTTCAATCATTCCAACCCATCTGAGATTATTAAACCACTTTCCAATAAGTCCATATAATATTTCCTCGGGTTTTACATCGACAGAAATGTATGTTTGAAGTAGTTGAATGTAACCATTTCTTTTTTCTTTTTCTTTCTTTTTTTCAAGTATGCTATTATTACTTACTAATTTGTACGCTCTATCTTTCGGTGACAACAATAATCTCATTAATGATACTCCATTTTCAGTCAATTTATATCCAATACTAGATTTCTCAACCAGCTTCATATCCTCAAGTCTGATCAAAGCTCTAGTAAGGCTCTGCTGATGGAGGTTCAATTTTCTTATTAGACCTTTGAATGAATAATTCGATCGGACTCCTTGACCCATTAGTAATAGTATCTTGGAATCGTTGAGGTGAAGTACATCATCCGTAAGAGGCAGGGAGTCTTCGACTCTGACATTATTATCGTAATCCTTTTGTTCCTTCTGAATTAGTATTTGTTTAGATTTTTCGTCAGAAATGACGTGCCCTGTTACAACATCTTTTTCTTTTTGCTCCTCTTGATATTTGTCCTCAATTGGAGGGTAATTTACATTTGGAATAGAATCTTTATTTTCAGGTGTGTTTGATTGTGTCCCCGACGCTTCTTCCACTGACATAAGTTGGTTATTTAAGCATATAAATCATAAAGTTAGTAATCAAAAAGTAAGTAAGCTAAATATGACTATCGAATAATACCTTATCCTCTTGAGAATTATGATGCTAACTAATAGATACTTTAATCATTTAGGTTGCATTTTGCTGAATATGCTATAATAACAATCTGCACAAGGTATTAATTGGTACCGACACTGTATGGCTGAGGGATTTTTGGAATATTCCATTGTCTCCTTTATCTCCATGCATTCCCATGACTTAATAACTATCAATATCTAAGCCATTATTTCCCCTACTTCGAAATTAAAAATGAATAGCAGACTTTCGACTAATTATTCCCTAATTGAACTGAAACATGTTGTTTACGTGCGTTATTGATGTTCAGGTTTATTGCAGTTTGTACATAACGCCTTAGGGTCTCAGCTAATTCAGATTGTGTATTGAGAATATACATTTTGGTGTTACCTATTTTGCCCGTTTCTTT
>JAJNBK010000192.1 GCA_021155845.1 Nitrososphaeraceae archaeon | reverse complement strand
GTACTTTATCTGCCATTCTCATCTCAAAATCATCCTCCAGTAGCAGATGCTGGACCTGATCTCACAGTCAATGAAAATCGAGTCATACTTCTTAATAACGGTAAAGGTAGTGACTCTGATCCAGAGGATACCCTAATCTATAAATGGACACAAATTGGAGGAAGTCCTTTTGTCAGGTTCTCTAATGACAATACTACACTTACACTTCAACTCTCAGTTACGGATAACCATGGCTTAAATGATACTGATACCATGAATGTTCTTGTCAAGAATATTCCTCCACCTACTCCACCTCCACCAACTCCTACTCCTCCTCCACCTTTAGCACCGCCGGAATTGGAAGAAGAAGAAGAAGCTGAAGAGGAAGATGCTGCTGCTGAAGCTGAAGATGCTGCCGAAGATGCTGCTGATGAAGCTGAAGATGCTGCTGATGAAGCTGAAGATGCTGCTGCTGAAGCTGAAGAAGAATAACAAGAATTGCTATGGATATTATACTACGAAGACATCATCTATCCAAATAGTAGTGATTGACTCCTTTTATTTCTCTAGAATTTTTGTAATAGTATACGATAGAAAAATGATATTATCAAATGCGAATATAAGGGCATAAAGGTACACTTTGGAAATTTATTAATTCTGATCATTCTGGCACTTTAATTCATTAAAAAACGACGGTTAGTGATATTAAATTTTTCATATATCATTTTTATGCTACAATCATTATATGATTAACAAAAAATTTGACAAGCAAACTTGTTTGACATAACATTAATAGCAAAATAATAATAATGGCCTAAAATTCAGATAGATTTTTCGATAAAAGTACATCATTCACGAAAAGAAACGAACTTAAACACAGTCACTGCATTCAGGTAGTTATTTTTATTAAATACACCTACCTTATTATAATGTTATATTGATATTGCGATTATTCTTCTAGTTTGAAATCATTTATTTAGATAACGTATTGGTATTTTCATAATGGTATTTAGTTATTCTGTCTTTTGCATATGTGTGTATAATCTCACTTCTTAAGTCGACTGAGTGTTGTAAATATCGGTAATTGTTTTAATCAAAAACTGCAATAGTTAAAAAGATAGTCTATCATGTTACTTCTTTGTAGTAACGAAACTATCCAAAAAGCAATAGTTGGCAACTACAATCCTAGTCAGAAATATACTGCTAAGTTGTAGCGCTTCTACTCCTATTGTTCCTTTTTTTAAAAAAGTCTATGTATATGACAATTCCAGCTATAGCAGCTATGATGGGAGTAAGAGAGATTATCCATGCAATAAAGGGAATTTCGCTAGGATTTACTACTGAAATATCAAAGTTAGCTTTTAGCGGGTTGATTTCATATTTTGGATCTCCATTTATTCTAGCTTGAAATGTAATTATGTAATCACTAACATTTTGAAATATATATGGAAAGGTAATATCTCCAAATTCATAAAATTTGTATGGAATTTGTTCAACTACATTTCCAGAATTTCTATCCTTTATAATTAAAGATACAAATACATTATAAACATCTGTATTATTTTCCATAAGACTGAAATTTAGTTTGGTAGAATTATCATTGACTAATGGGATATTAGGATAAGGAAGGAAAACTATCTGATATTTGCCGATATTCCTTGTAATAGTATTCGGTGTATCTGAAAATATATGAGCATATGCAAGAGGAAGATTTTTTTCTTGATGTATAATAGCATTAATATCAGAAAGTATAATCGCTGCAATAAATATATAAAAAATAAAAACGAGATAAGGTAAAAGTGGAAGGCAAACCATGTTCTCAGTTGTTAAATTTCTTCTTACTATTTTAATGATACTCTTGCATATGTGATTTTGAGACATGATAGTAATAAACAAGTAATGCTCCACGCTAAATCAATATGTAATAATAAGATATTCTAGCAGATGGATGGTATTCAAGAAACGTATATAGTGAGCAACCGACCACAATACAAAGCAATTTTCCTAAAGTAGAGTCAATATCACAAAAAGCTTGAGTAGCCGTCAAGAAAAATGTTTCTAATCGATTACTATTCTGTTCAGCTTTTGTACAAGATAAGAAGCTGTTGAACAGATAAAGTAGTCATGAAATACTACATGTAATTTATTGTCTTTGATTTTTCCTATAATAAAATGCATTTTTGAGAAGAAAGTCAAAGACGATTATTATTATTATTAATAATTACACATTTACATCTAGGTATAGACATCCTCCCCACTCAGGCTACTACTGACTTATTTGTTCGAACGGTTTATCAACGATCAATACAATATTAAACATTAGGGTAACATAATTATTAATAATAAAAACCTGATGCTTTAAGTGCGATTATAAATATATGTGCGTTTGCAAGAAAAATATTTTATAACAGAATGTGTTCATGAAATTATTTTTTTATAACATAGAAGTCATAGATTTTTTTCATTCTATTGGTTTTATCCCGAATATAATACTCAAGCATCGCATAGAATGCAGGAAATGTTTCAAGGAGCCCGATGATAACAGACAACAATAGCGTTTGTAAATGCAACGCAACTCTCTTAATCAAACTGATCTTTGAATATCTTAGATTAAGGAATAATCCTAACTGGTATGAAAATAGCCACAAAGTGTAGGGAAATAGTAAGATTAAGCCAATGATAGGATCAAGAGGGCTACTGTTGATCGATGCATTCATCGTTGCTTCAGAAGAAAATGTTTTCATCACTATATCAAACCATGATATTATATCTAAATTAAATTCGCTGATTGATATTGATAATACGAACAACAGTTTTGGAATATACGCATAGAAATAAAAAATAGTAGAAACGACACCTGAAACAAATCCCATAAAATATGTTACTAATTTAAACATAAGTTTAAATTTATGTATAAGTGGAAATCTAACCATATTTTGCAAACTTCCAAGAACCCATCTGCGTCGTTGCATAAAATGGTCTTTGATGTTGAGAGGAGGTTGTTCAAGCAACATTCCTCCATGCCAGCCCATAGACTTTGGACCATATTTCTCGTAAATTTTATAGCCGAAAATTTGATCCTCTGCAAGAGTTGGTCCGAAATTCCAACCTATGGAATCCTCAATGTCTGATCTGACTAGTAAATTGCTACCATGCATGTGCAATGGGGGAGGATTTGTCATTTGAGAAACACAATCATAGCATGTAAAAGGCCTTATAGATTCTGCAATAGCTGTTAATCGATTTGCAGACTCAAACTTTAATGGATAAAAAATTGGACCCTCTGATGCAATTGCATTACCTTTCCTAATGAATTTTAGCAAAGACATAATTGTTTGACTTGTCACATAACTTTCATCATCCATATGGAATATCCAGTAA
>JAJNBK010000191.1 GCA_021155845.1 Nitrososphaeraceae archaeon | reverse complement strand
GCACCCATTGATCTCCAATCTACAGTAATATCAAATCCTAATATTCTATGATAAAACTTGATTGATCTTTCTAGATTTGTAACTTTGAGATGCATGTGTCCTATTCTTGCCCCAATAGGAAATGCTACTGGATTCTTGCTTTCTAATCTATCCATCTCAGCTACTATAGACTGCAGGTTTAGTGGCAACGTATCCATCATGATATTTCCTTTAGAGTCCCTAGGCCAGTCTCTGGCTGGTCGGTCGCGATAGATTTCTATGCCATTATTTTCTGGGTCTCTTAAGTATAGCGATTCGCTCACTAGATGATCGGCAAATCCATCATAGTACACTTCTGAATTTTTAAGTGCCAAATAGGTTGAAGCAAGACTCTCTCTGTTTGGAACTAGTATTGCAAAATGAAAGAGGCCGGCTGAATGTGGAGAAGCATTTTTTGCATTTGGATCATGATGTAGTTGGAGAAGCGAATCCTCAGGGTAATCTATGTGCACAAAACCTAATTCATATACAGCATTATCATAATCATCTTGATGTCTTCTCTTTACCTGCAAACCAAGTTTTGTCTCATAGAACGTCTCAATACAGGGGAGCCTACTTTCTTGATACTGTGCATTTTTGAAACTAACCAAACATTGAATATGACTACAATATATTAAAAGTAAACAAGGGCTTCGAAAACAACTTTTTCATTTTAGGAAAGCAGAAGATGGATTAGGAGTTGTCACGCATCGTATTCTATCCTACTTTGACAGAAAAGTCTGCAAATTCTGTAGTAATGGGGATAAAGTTAATTCCCATCACAGAAACCCTGATAATATAGCTCCCAGATTCTTTTAATGTAAATGGTATTGTTACTATACCTTCTGCTGTATGCAACAAAGGTTGACCTGTCTGTTGGGAAGCCTTGTATATATCTGTATTGTTATCTTTTAAAATAACAAAGTCATAATCTACGTGAACTTGGACCGTATCTGTGCCTTTCTGGAGAAAGGTAACTTTATAGTTAGTTTCTTGACCGCTTTTAATTGGATTGGGTGTTGATTCTAATTTAACATCTAAAGTGCCACCAGAGGTTTGCTTTATGTCAGTAGAAATAGCATTAGTGGTTTGGGCAAATGAAAACAACAAACTACTGCAATATACTGTTATAATGAAGCCTGCAGTTAAAAAAATAGCTCCTTTCATATACAACACCCTGACAAAGACATTTATAAATTGTAACTTGCGTTTATCACTAATCGCTAGTGATCAGGATAACAAACACAACAAGATCAGCTAATCTGAGTACATAAGCAATTTTTCTTGTTTATTCTTCTTTTCCTCTTCACCGGCAGACATTCTGTCAGAAATAAATAGAATTATCTAAAATAAAGAATTCGTGGGCTATTAGTAAATTGATTCCCACAAAAACAAACTAAAAAAAGGATACTTAATTCTTGTTCGGCAATAAAATAGTACGGTATTACAATACCATCTAATTCACATATTTCTCCCTGAGATAAAAATGCTGTTACATATTCTTTTTATAAACATTAATAACAAATTAGACCCTGTTATAGATTATTATGGGTCTTATGAACCGTTTCTCAAACCTCTTTAAAGCAAAAACAAACACTGTTTTAGATAAACTTGAAAAGCCAGAGGAAATGCTAGATTACTCATTTGAAAAACAAAGGGAATTGCTAAATAGATTACGAAGAGACGTTGCTGAAGTAGTAACAGCAAAAAAGCGACTTGAGATGCAGAAGGCAAAACTAGTGGCTAATACTAATACATTAGATGATCAGGCTCGTCGTGCTCTTGATTCTAATCGAGAGGATTTAGCAAGGTTAGCTTTGGAACGCAAGAATGCAATTTTGCAACAGGTTGCCAGTATGGATAACCAAATAAATGATATTCAGATGCAGCAGCAAAAGTTAGAGGATACTGAAAGGCGACTTTCCAGTAAGGTTGAAGAATTTAAAACAAGAAAAGAGGTAATAAAAGCTCAATATTCTTCAGCTGAAGCCCAAGTGAGAATAAAGGAAAGTGTTACAGGAATTTCAGAAGAAATGAGTGATGTTGGTGTGTCATTAAATAGAGCTGAAGAAAAAGCACAAAAGATGCAAGCAAAAGCACAAGCTTTAGATGAAATGATAGATTCTGGTATTCTGACAGATTACACTACTACATCGGGCAGCGGAGGAGGAGATATTGAAGCAGAGCTTGACAAAGTTACACTAAACTCATCTGTTGACGATGAATTAAAAAAATTAAAGGCAGAACGCACAAGAAAGAAGAATAAAGAGCAAGTGGAGGGACAAGAAGAATCTGAGGTAGTGGCCCAATGACAGAGCCAGATGGTTATGGTACTATTGTAAGGATAATGGGACAAGGGCAGTTTAAAATTAATGAGGACATAGTCAAAAGGATAAATGAGATAGACGATACAATTGTACAAATTCTCCAAAATGAAAGCAAATCAGATGACCAAAAGTATAGGGCAAAGGTCACAGAAATAGTAGAAACAATAACATCAGAAGGTCAGAAACTAGAAGATAAAGAATTAGTCGAATCAGATATTATTGTACCTGACACAGATATTTCTATTGATGAAGCAAAGAAAGTATTTCAAGGCCAGGGAGTAATCCCAGAAATATAATACAGAATATACTTAAAGTCCAACAGGGATATTCCAAATAGGATACCAACGAGACATATCTTTTTCAAATGGCAACTTCTTCTCATCTATTAGTGCTGACATAATTTTTAGCTCCTCGGAGTGATTCCTTTGCTTTTGTTGTTCATTAATAGGGACGAAAGGATAAAACTTGTCAATTTTGTAATTGTATATTAAATACTCAATAAGAGTGCCATTATTAAACTCAAAAACTGAAGCAAGTAATCTATCTGAAAAACCTTTTTGATCTATAGTATCGCCAATTGTTGTAATAACTGCTACATTATCTTCTATGGTTTTGCTCAGAATCACAATCCACAAGTAATCATAAGGGTCTACTACAGCATGAAATGAGAGGTCGAAATCTGCTTTGCTAGCTTCAAGAAATTTCTCAATTTCTTCCTTCATTTCATTAAATTTTTGTGCGCTTGCTCTCTTAATACACACTGCTGTCCTACCTGTACTTGTCAAATTAAGTTTGGTTTCTAAGGCTACATACGCTGATGAAAGCGAATTAATAGCATCGAAATCTGCTTGTATCTTTTTGGTCGCATTACCACTGTGTTTCCATAACCCGTGAAAGAACCTCATGTAAGTTTATCCATTCATTTGCTCTCTCTATGACTTAAAAAACTCTCAATGCCTACTTTTCCATTAGATGGCAGAAGAACTAGAAAGACCTACAAGCAAATTGATATTTCGATTTTTTCAGTTCTAGTAGTCATTCTTTTTATAATTGTTGACTTATGAACAATAGTCTTCTTTGTTAAGCGAAGATTTGCATGATGATTCTTCCACTATTCTTGTCTCTTATGTTTCCTTGCTTTCTAAATGCAGGCCATGTTTAATAGACTCTTCAACGTCTTTGACCTTCTTTGATAACAAATCCTTTTTGCCCTCCTCTAACCCACCTTTAGATGGCGGTTTTACTACGATAGTAGCATCGATTATTTTGGGGTTGCTCATTGTTTTAGTTGTGTCACTGTAGCTTCCATCTGATTTACTCATTGTATATCATACATTAGTGGTGATGATACCATTTAAAATATACTATTACCATATTCAACTCTGAGAGAAACCCAAGGGAGATCAGTCTTATTAGAAGGTCTTAATTTCCGAAATAGATGCTTTTATTATTGGTAATCTTCCTACCCTTTTCATTTTGGAGACATAATTAGGGGGATGCAATTTCTTATGTTCTTTTCCACAACCCATACAGTAGTACTTCAGTGGCTAGTGTTGATCATTATCATTACATGGAAGACTTTTTACCAATACTAACCGTTTAAAAATCCGAAAAAAATTAAGATAATTTTGAAACTATTTTTTCTCCTTCAGATA
>JAJNBK010000003.1 GCA_021155845.1 Nitrososphaeraceae archaeon | reverse complement strand
ATAATAAAATTGCAATATGGAGCATTTTGATTGTTTTCATAGTAATTTTTGTGATAATCCTCTGCAACATAAAAATTTCTAAAAGGAGTAATTTCTGTCACTATAGGATCTTTGTAAACACCTTCTTTTTCAAGCTCCTTTTTTGATTTCTCAGCGATCTCTTTTTGTTTTTGGTTATGATAAAATATTGCAGATCGATATTGTGTGCCAACATCGTTGCCTTGTCTATTAAGAGTAGTTGGGTTGTGTGTATGCCAGAAAATATCAAGTATTTTTTCAAAAGATATAGCTTTGGGATCAAATTCTATCTGAATTGATTCTGCATGCCCGGTTTTCCCTGTGCATACTTGATCATACGAAGGATTTTTCACTATTCCTCCTGCATAGCCAGGTAGAACAGATTTGATACCTTTGAGTCTTTTAAAGATTGCTTCACTGCACCAGAAACATCCGTTGGCGACTGTTGCGATTTCAGTTTCGTTATTATTCATGTATTATTTTTGGCAACTCCTTTCCCTTTGGGATAAAACGTATAGATAATGAATTGACACATTCCCGAGTGTTTTTATCTGTCAAATGTTCTCCAAGAAATTCATGTCCTAAATGCGCACCACAATTTGCACATTCTATTTCTGTTCTTATTCCATCAGGATCAGGAACGCGTTTTATTGCATTTGGGAAGTTTTCATCAAAGCTTGGCCATCCACATCCCGCATCAAACTTGCTTTTGGAAGAAAATAGAGGCGTATTGCACCTTCGACAGATAAACATTCCATCTTCATAAAAATTGTCATACTTACCACTGAAAGGAGCCTCCGTTGCTTTATCAACAATGATTCTTTCTTCTTCTGATGTTAGCTTATTGTAATTCAAACTTTATAATTTCCTCAGTAGAAGATTTTGAAGGTCTTTCATATATATTGTTATATAATTTTCTTTGTAATATTAATGATTCAATATTATTTTGGTATTGGATCATTTGAAATCTTTAATCTCGAACGGTTTTGAAGTGAAGCTAATAAATAAGAACCAAATCTAGTGCCACAATGCGTTACTCTCTATTGGTAATAGTATAATTAGCAAATGTTACATGAACCCATTTATATCTAGGGATCAAGCATCCTTTTT
This sequence comes from Nitrososphaeraceae archaeon, assembly GCA_021155845.1. The sequence continues at coordinate 10,904 of JAJNBK010000003.1, read as the reverse complement.
CATTCATTTCTTCTGCTACCCTTTGCTAGTCAATCTCTGCAACCTTTTTGAAATCCAAGGTCCTGATGAGCTAGGAAGCCTCAAATAATGATTTTTGTAATAAATAAAAAAGGTTGGAAAATGATATACCCTCTATCAGCATCCGTGTCTTTGCGCCCAAGTGGCTGAAGAAAATTCGCTAATATTACAAAAGTCTTGATAGATAACTGCATATCCCCTTTCAAGTAAGAGTTCATTTAATGATTTCTTGTTGTCGATGCCATCATCTCCACAATATACTAAACCTATCAGTCTACCAAAACTCCCTTCTTTTTGCCCATCATCTTCATCTACTAAGGCTTTTGTTCCCACCCCACAAGCTGACTCAACTAAATCTATTGCTTTTGTGTAGCCACTTTCTTCCCTCTCAGGAGTATTGACTAATGTTAGGCGTACTCGCACGTTATTGATATCGATTGTGTCTCCATCTACTATTTCTGTCACTGTGCCTGTGAAGCAATCAGCTTGTCCTTGACATTCATTTGCAGATGTGAAAACTCCATCATTATCATCATCGCTATCGCCGTTGCTTCCACCACCAGAACTGGCACTCCCACCACCTCTGCCACTACCTTCACAACCAACGCCATCTTTATCACCATCAAAACCATGAGGATCACTTCCTATAACTTTGAAGTTGCGAAAGGAAATATCGTCACAATTCAGGTTTGGCGGAGGACGCGGTTTACATGCATCAAGATATGAAGGATGGCAATCTCTGTCTGGCGGCGGAGGTAACGGTTTACATTCGGGTAAGGATGGATCCTCTTTACAAGGATCACAATCTATATCCGGCCAATCTTGTCCCTCTCCTGGTGGACATGAACACACTGGCGGTTCACATTCCTCTGTAGTAGGATCTTCGACGCAAGGATCAGGCAGTATACATTCTTCTGCTTCCAGATTTTCTTCACACGGATCCAGAGGTGGTTCGGATGCGCAATCCTCTGCCTCCTGGTTTTCTTTGCAAGGATCTATTGGTGGTTCTGGTCCGGGGTCGCCCACAAATCCTAGGTTCGGTCCAGGTTTATCTCCACCTCCTCCCCCATCGTCTCCATCGTCTCCTCCGTCACCATTATCTCCTCCCTCTTCTTCCTCTGAAGTTGCAAAATCGTATTTGTAAACCTACTGATATTCTATCGAAGTTCAAGGAAGAAATAAGCAAAACTAGATTCGGATAGTAAGAAAGGAGTAATTACATTGAGATTCAAGAATATTACTAATTAGGAGAAGTTGTTTGATAGTTCTAGTTAGTCAAGGTGAGGTTGAGTATAATAACACATAACGCAAAAGCCACTAAAACGAAAACTGTTAGTATCTCCTCTTTAACCATTTTTGTCCATATTTGATACTCTCTGCTTTATCCTGATTGGTTTTCGTGCTGCAGAACAAATTTTGAAAGCACAAAGCTCATTTCCTATGTATTAACATATTACCAACGACATTATAAGGAGCATAGATTAATTGAAAAATAAAATAGTTGGTAAGGAAATTCATCTAAAGAGACGACCAATGGGATTTGTTACTGAGGATGACTTTGAGCTTGTAGAGGTAGAGGTTCCTGAAGTAAGAAAAGAAGGTGAGTTGTTGGTTCGCAATATTTGGATGTCAGTAGATCCCTTTATGAGAATATACATGACCAAGGGAAGTAGAATAATGTCTCCAGTTGAACTAAATAAGGTACTCAATGGCGGATGTATTGGACGGGTTATAGAATCTAGAAGTGATAAATTCAAAGTTGGGGAATATGTTAAGGCGAACTTTGGTTGGAGAGAGTATTGGGTTTCTCAAGACGTTGACAATGGCAAAGATATTACAAAAGTCGATCCTAAAATTGCGCCAGTACAATATTTCTTAGGAATACTTGGTATTAGTGGTATCACTGCTTATGTTGGACTTTTTAAAATAGGTGAACTTAGAGAAGGTCAAGACACTGTGTTTGTTTCATCAGCTGCTGGTGGAGTAGGTTCCGTTGCATGTCAAATAGCAAAGATAAAAGGCTGTCATGTAGTTGGCAGTTGTGGTAGCGATGAGAAAGTAAGATGGCTATTTGATGAACTTAAAGTAGACTATGCATTTAATTACAGAAAACTAGGGGAAGATAACATTTCCTCTGAACTAAAGAGGGCATGTCCAAATGGAATTGACCTTTATTTTGATAATGTCGGTGGTAAACATCTAGAAGCGGCAATTGATAACATGAATACTTTTGGAAGGATAGTTCTATGTGGAACAACATCACAATATAGTAATAATAATAATTCTAGAACTTCTGGTAATATTAACGACTCTTCCACTCCTCCTACTTCGTCCTCAGGACCATCGAACCTTTCTTTAGCTGTTTCACACAGACTTAGACTTCAAGGATTCATCTGGAGTGATCACAATGATATTTTAAATGAGTTCAATGCTTCTATGCCCAAATGGATTAATGAAGGTAGAATAAAGTGGAAAGAAAGCATTTTTGAAGGATTAGAAAATGCACCTAAAGCTTTCGTTAGCTTATTTAAAGGAGAAAACCTTGGTAGAACGCTTGTAAAGATTGGGCCACATACATTGAATAGTGATTAGCTTGCATTCTTCAGGTCTTCAGTTAATTGAGATTTTGGATCTACTATGTATCAGAGCTCCCTAAGGATAAAGATATTGCAAAATTGCTGTTCCAAATTATGCCTGATAAAAAGTCCAAAGAATTTAACTGGGCCTTACTTGATTATTCAACAATGATATGCTCCAGAAATCCAAAGTGTAACGTATGTTTTGCAAAAGAATAGGGATTGTTTCAGGCATTATTTGCTTTATCTTATTACTATCCAACTCCATAATGGCTGATCTCATTTTTCCATTTTCATACTCCGCGTTGAATTTCGCTGGTATAAACGCAGATATGAATTTCAAGAATACGCCTTTTGATTCCTTATCGTCAATATTTTCTTTTATACCCAAAGTTTGAGCAGTGTGGACAGAGGATTTAGGAAGAGTAACTGGAGGTTCTATCAAAGTTCCATCTTCAATGTGAGCAATTGGCTCTGCATATTCTCTATTATGTGGTTTTTTATATATTTGGCCAATTCTTATTTCTTGACTAGGTAATCTTACAAGTTGAAACTTTCCTGAAACTTTTACAAATTTCTTTGCTAATTCATTATCGTCTGCAAAAACCTCTTGAGTTTGATCTCCCAATCTGTTTAAAAATGCATTAGATCACAGATAAACTTTCTATCGTCAAGACCCCGTCATTATATATTCATCCATTATGAAGTATTCTAAACAAATTTTCGAATGTTGAGCTGGAAAACTAAATGTGCAACTCCGTAATTCCTTATTATATCGCCAAATTCTTTACTCAGCTGCACTATCGCATTATGGTTCTTTTTTGGTACTCGGTAGACAAAGTGGTCGACCTCACTGCCAATCCCTTGCTCTATTTCTGTTACATTTGATTTGCTCATGAGCAATACTATAAAGAGTGTAGCTTAAAAAAATGCAAGGGAGTAAAAGTATAGTAGTAGTAGTTGCAATCGCAATATATCAAAGGTAAAGACGAAGAGGAATCAGCTAGCAACGACGAAGGAGCTATCCTACTTCAAGATTCGTCAAGTGTCCAATTAAGATTAGCCTAGGAGCACTAGGCAAGAAGTGGACCATATTTGTGATCAGAGATATCGGCTTCCTCAAGATTGAGCGGTTCAATCGGCTCTTAGAATTTATTCCAGGCCTTATGTCACTCTTAGACTAAATCGTTTTACATTGCGCAAGTGGATTACATACACTAGTGTATTGCATCCCACCGAACTCGGACCAACGCTCATCTAACTTTGCGCTTATTAATAACGGAATGAAGTATTTGGCTCCACTAATGAGATCAAATTTGATTCATATCCCTTAGGCCGCAAATTTGTTCAATAACAGTTCACAAACGACCCGGCCCATTTTGATAACTGTCGATGGTTAGGTATCGTCGTTTCTTTTCTGTTGCAATGATAATTCTAATAGCTTTCTTGTTTGTTCAATACCATATACAGGTAGAGTTTTTGGATCAAGAAGACCTATCTGAACCAAGAGCGATGCTTGATCCCAATAGATATGCTCATGTGCTATCTTATTATCACTATTAAACTTCATGACCACAACAAGTGGTAACTCTATATGCTTACCTGTTGGTGGTATCCCAGGAAGCATGATTTTGATTTCTCTGTTATGTGTAAAACTTATAATGAGCTCATCTACAACCTGACCTTTATCTATAGTACGAGATACACGTTCAATCTTTGTGTCATCAGGCATTTTACCAACAAAATCATTTTTGTAGAAATTATAGACTCCATCGTAGCCTATTCCTCCAGTTAATGTCGGTACATGGTGTACATATGGCTCTTTAACCATTGTCTTCATTGTTGCGTCTACATCATGATCTTCGAATTCACACTTTACATGTTTATCAAATATTGCTCCTAAGTCAGGATGATCTAGTCTATCGTTTTGCTTTGGATCATTGCTCATACCATTCACTTCCTCTTCTTCTTATAAGCAAGAATAGAGTTCCTTATCTCTATTTTGATTTATATTATTTCTTAAAGAACTTATGCTTGTATGCAATTTGGTAACTGGAAGAAATTGATAAATAAATTCGTCAAGAATAATAATGATAAAAAAGAAAAACCTGAAGAATTACAAGATGCTTCTTCAACAGCAGCATCATCAACATCAACAGAACTGCTACCGCCAAGCCAAGAGATAACAAGGAAAAATGTCACTTACAATAATGATGGTACAGTAAGGCTCTTTCCAATTAATAAAAATGGTTCATATTTCGTACTAGGTAAACAAAATCCAAACAACCTCAAGAACTTCACAACTGATAGTCATAATGAATTTGTAAAGAAAAGAGAAAGAAATATTGAGTATTGGAGTGTGTTTTCTGGTGATATAACCTATAAAAGTACTGGCGAACATGCTAAAAGTTGTCGTCTGAATATATTTGCATCAACTACAAAACAAAAAATGATTGGAAGGCTGCGATGAAAAGTGGGTTTATAGAAAAGGAAAAGGATTTGAAAAATCAGGAAATGACTGCTATTATAAGAGTTAACAAAAGAGTTGGCCGCAAAACTGCATGCTGTATTAAAATGCGAGGAGGTGGACATCATAAATATAGTCCTGATCAAGCAGCTTGTATACAACTTGATGTTTCAACTAGGGATTCAGGACATGCTGCAAGATGGGCCAAAGAATTATCCCATCCTTTGTACGAGTATCAGGATCTAAAAGCATTTTTTGAATTCTTTGTAGAAGATGGAAAATGGTTTGGTATGAAAACTACCAGTTGGAATAATAATAGTAAAGATAATACAAGAACTACAACAAATAGATGTTACATTGATCCTGATCCATTTAATTCTTCTGATGGCACATTGAGAAATAATTATAGGTTATATTCAGAATATATTGATAAAGGAAATGGCACTAAATATCCTGAAATAGTAGTAAATTGGGCAGGTGGTGTGCCTACTACCATAAGAGTTGATGGTTTTGAGAATGTTGACTTGTATGCTTGTAATGCTAGGGAAATCAATGCTCCTTCCTCTTGTTGACTAGAAGAGAAAAATACCATTTACCAACATGAGGAATGCTTTTACAAAATAGGATATTATAATTATATGCTTGGTGGCATTACCTGTCTCTTTGGGGCGAAAAAACTTTCTACAATTTAATACTGAGAAGATAGATTAGACAAAAGCAGAATTTAATGGAAGAAAAACTGAGATATCAATATACAGTATCAGAACCTAATAGCGGCAGTGATCAGGAGAAGTATTTGACAGTAGGGAAATGAACGTCAGAAGACATCGATTCGCCTTAGCGAAGGAGACACACACACTGCTTAAAATTCAAAGTAAATTTTTAGCATACATACCTACCTGTACTGGTCTTTACATCCTGAATCGGCGGAATAAGGTCGTGATAGAGGTAGACGCATGTGATAGGGCCTCTTGGGAGAAAAAGAATGCCGGAGAATGAGCCAAGACGTCAATAATTATTTCTCCGTTAAGGTCCAAGAAAAATTATTCCTTGCAAACCCCCCAGAATGTACATCAGACCTCATTGAAAGTATTACTAATAGTTATTAACGATGTACATTACAGCTAAAATAATGAAAAATTCAATCTTGAAATTAGCTTGGATATTAGTGGTCGTTAGTTCCACATTCTTACCAGCAGTTACCTTGAATCAAGAGGGAGTATACGCTCAAGATTCTCCTAATGTAACAAATGCAACAGTATTATCTAGTGATGATGCTAATTCCCAGAGTGGACTACAAAATCAATCTATTAACTATTTTGATGGATCGTCAGGATATCTAGTATATGCTGATACGACTAATGCAACTAGTGCTTCAGGGCAACAACAACAACAACAACAACAAAAACTTCCTGCAGTAGTAATGATTCATGAATGGTGGGGCTTAAATGATAACATCAAAGATATGGCCGATGAACTTGCAAGTGAGGGTTATGTTGTACTTGCAGCTGATCTTTATAATGGTGAAGTAGCAACAACACCAGATAAAGCCATGCAATTAGTTGGTACTGTAAGAGAAAATCCTGAACAGGCTATTTCAAATTTGCAGTCTGCAGTACAATATTTGGCTTCACTCCCAAACGTTAACAGTTCAAGAATAGCTTCTTTGGGGTGGTGCTTTGGAGGAGGTCAATCTCTGCAACTAGCACTGAATAGCGAACAAAATCCACTGGCTGCCACTGTGATATACTATGGCAATTTAGTAAATGATACAAATGAACTTTCTAAGATAAACTGGCCAGTCTTAGGTATCTTTGGTGATCAAGACCAATCAATACCTGTTGAATCAGTAAATGCATTTGAACAAGCTCTTAATGAAACAGGCATTACAAATGAAATTTACATATACCCAGGAGTAGGACATGCATTTGCAAATCCATCAGGAGATAACTATGCACCTGCAGAGACAGTTGATGCTTGGGAGAAGACATTAGCATTTCTCAAAAAATATGTGTAAGTATATATTGATGTAAGGCTATGGCTTAGCCACTTTATATTATTCTGAGTGTGTGTGCTATTTTACTTGTAGTTATGGCCCAAAGAGGTTATTCTTGGTCGGTACTTATAACGAAAAATATATTCTGTAGTAATAGAGCAAGCATACTTGCATTTAACAGGTTATCTACCATAACCTCACAGTTGATATTCTCATAGTTATTTGTCCTCATAAGCCTTCCTCAAAGTCATTATGTCAAGCTTACGCATTTGAAGCATTACCTTCATGACTCTATCCGATTTCTTAGTATCCTTGTCTTGTAGCATTTTTGCCAAAATAATGGGAACAATTTGCCATGAGACTCCATATTTGTCCTTGAGCCAACCGCATTGCTGCGCCTGTTCATCTCCGCCCTGGGAAAGCTTCTCCCAATAATAGTCCACCTCTTTTTGTGTCTCACAATGCACTTGAAATGAAATGGCTTCATTAAATTTAAAAATCGGACCACCATTAAGGGCTACAAATTTTTGCCCTTCAATTTCAAATTCCACAGTCATTACTGTTCCCGCCTCCCTTCCGTGAATCTCATACCCCTCTTTTCCATAGCGGGTAACATCGCCAACCTTTGAGTTTTTAAAAATGGAGGCATAAAACGTTGCTGCCTCCTCAGCTTTATCATCGAACCACAAACATGGGATAATTTTGTGCATATGGATAAGGGAATATAAAATATATTTTATAAGTGTGTAAGGGATCAAAAGTATAGTTGTTGCAACATATCAAAGTATAACACCTTGTTGCTTCTTCAATGGTCTATCTGTTAGCTAAAAACAAGGCTGGTTACTGACCTAGGCATAATAAGACTATTAAAGCTCAGATTGTTCTCTACTATTCTAGGAACCTACCTTTAGCACTGATATCGGCACTAATCCCTCTGGGCCCATTTTTTGAATGAATTTCTATCTTATTCCAATATCTCAACAACAAATCTAAAAACAAGTAGTAATTCATTAGGAAATTTGGCAGAAATATATTTTAAATAGATCTATTGCTCTTGACTCTGTCGTTTAATTTTAAAGAAAGTTATACGATAAAGTATTCAATTCTTGTATGTATATATGATAACAATAAATAATATTTTTTAAAAGAGTTGAGGAGCACTTTACAGTGATAACATTATTTGTTTCTGGAAATATTAAATATAAAACCACCATTACAACTTCATCTTTAATTCAAATTGATGGAATATAATATATAAAACTCAATTATGAAAGCATCTTCTTCAATATAAAATGAAGGTTTACAGACACAAATAATCTTTATTCACATAAAATTCATACTAAAAGTTATTAACAATATAATTTGTTGAAAGGATTTTATATATATTTTTTATTCTACTATTGAAAAGTTGTTTTAATAAAAAAAGGGTTTATAACTGATATTAATAATCATAAAAATAGAGAATAATTGAAGCCTCTGTATTTTTTTTTAGGAGTAATTTTTACAATAGTCATAGGAAATTCTTTTATTATTTTAGCCGACTCAGATAGTAAACTAATCTATTCAAATTGGATATTGATAATAAATTCTCTTATTGCTGCAGGGCTTTCTGCAATGATTCTCTCTAAGGATAAAGATACTAATGAAGGAGATAAAACTAATATTTTTCTAACACTTGGCCTTGTTTTCTGGCTTATAGCGAATATGATCTGGGCGTACTATGAGATAGTACTTGATATTGTCTCACCTGTACCTTCTTTAGCAGATTTATTCTTATTGTCTGCATATGGGTTTCTAATATATAGATTGATAGTCATATATAGGAACCTTGGTCACGTTACAAATAAAAAAATTCTTTTTTTAATAATTTCTGGTACAGGTTTATTTTTAATATACATATTAAACTTGACTCTAGAACTTACGGAACTATCAAATTTCAGAGGTCTTATGCTTTTTATTGTTACCATAGCATATCCTACGTTAAATTCTGTTCTAACAGTTCTTGCATTGATGATCCTCTTTGGAATAAAGAAAGAAACACATCACTTTATTCCTTGGGTCTGTGAATTAGTTGGATTTTTAGCAATAGTTATTGGAGATAGTTGGTTTGCAATTATTGTTCTGACTGCATTTGTTGAACAAATATGGATGTCTGCATTATTACTGTCTGCACATTATTTGTTAATTGCAGGAGGTCTTATATGGTATCTTAGATATTCTATCAAATGGCAGTCAAAAGATCTCATTTTTAAGATTACAACAAAGATAAGAAGAAATGGAATTTCCAAAAAAGTTCTCTTTACTTCCATTACATTAATATCTTTTCTAATATTTACTGGTTTATATTTTACTACGAATGTTTTCAGCGGTGATGAAAATAAAGATTTTTTCATAAAAAAGAGTTCTTCTAATGCTCAACTCTTATCAAAGTATAATGAGGACGGTAGAAAGGAATTTGTTGTTGGTGCCATTTTACCATTTACTGGTTCCTTTTCCTCTATTGGTAAACCTATCAAGGTAGCATTAGAAAAAGCTGAATATGATGTAAACAAACATTTTGAAGACATTAATTCTTCTTCATCATCACCACACTTCACTTTATTAATGGCTGATTCAAAGTCAAGTCCAGAAGGAAGTCTCGTAGCAATAAAAAGATTACATGAAAATGGTGCAAATATTATTGTAGGACCTGCATTCGGTGCTACAGTTAACGCTGCCAAAGAATATGCAGATGCTAATAACATCACCCTTATTAGTTACTCCAGTACTTCGTCATTACTTTCTATCAAAGGAGACAATCTTTTTCGATTAGTTCCTGATGACACAGACCAAGGAAAAATAGTTGCAGAAAGAATGATTAGTGACGGTATAAAAGTTATTGTTCCTATTTGGAGAGGTGGTCTATATGGAAATGAGCTCTATAAATCTACTAAATCTCATTTTGAAAAACTAGGAGGAGAAGTAGAAGAAGGTATTAATTATAAACCTTACACAGGCAAATTTGCCACGAGCTTACATAGGATAAATTTCTTAATGTGGAATCAAGCATTAGAAAAATTAAATGCAATAGTCTCTGATGCAGTAAAAAAATATGGTGCAGATTCTGTTGCTGTATATGTAATTTCTTTTGACGAGATAACACCTATTCTAATCCAATCCACCCTTTATGAAGACCTAGGGAAAGTAAGATGGTATGGCGCTGATAAAATAGCACAAAATCATCAGATAACAAAGAATGTTGATTCAGCATTGTTTGCAATGAAAGTAAATCTTTCTAATCCTTTATATTCAATAGATACTGAGTCAAAGAAATCCCATGATCTGAAAGAAGTATTAGAAAAACAATTTGGTAATGAAAATTTAACCAAATCATTTAAAGAGATTGTTGTTGAAACTGCGGAATCATTTGATGGCATATCAGGGAAAATACAACTTAATGAGGCAGGAGATCGCATTGGTGGAGATTATGATTTTTGGATTGTTGCTAAAGATAATGATACACAAAGTTATGAATGGGAGAAAGAACATATTTTAGAATAGAAAGTTAGTTAATTAATCATAAAAAATTTCTAACTTTCTAATTTATAGCCATAACATCGTGCTTGATTGACATTTACTTTTACTCTTTTGAGAATCTTTAAAAGTCTCTCTGATGATATGTGCAGAAAGGACCACTATCAGCAAGACTCAAATCCTGCTGAGCCAATATAATTATACTATCTTCTTCTGTTTTTCACAGAATCCTTGGAAAAAGGATTCAATTGAATTTTCATTTGCATCCCTCTGAGCCCGTTCTGATATTGGTGCTTTAAGTGGGTTCTGACAAATAATATGGTGAATTAAAAAA
>JAJNBK010000190.1 GCA_021155845.1 Nitrososphaeraceae archaeon | reverse complement strand
TAAACATGGATATGAAATTGTAAGTAAAAAGCCTAATTCAGAGCTGATAAGTGGTAAGTCAAATTCAGAATACAAAATACCACTAGAAAAGGAAGTGATCCATTATGAAACAATACAGCATTTTGAGGAAAATGTTGCTTCTTCTACTGATAAACTCCCTTCTAAAGAAGAGTATATTTGTGATATGTGTATGGAAAAGTTTAACAATCCTGACAATTTACAACAACACCGAGCAGAGAAGCATTCTGCTCCAACTGGAATTTGATGAGGATGAGCTGCGTCATTATGGGCCTCCAAATTGTTGTTGTATTTTAATTCTTTTATATACGTTGTTTAAAAGTATAATTACTATCTGCCTAATTAGACACATGGTTACTATCTTCATTCATAAAATTATCTAGCTTCATAGTCATCTACTTCACACTACTACTACTACTGCTGCTGGTTCTAAGCAGCTCATTGTTATACAAATAGATGTGATATCTGCTGAGATTATTATTATTAAGCTGAATAGTAGTATATATGACGTATTGTAAATCTTAATAATTCAGATGGAGTAATATTTTAATTAAGCCAGCTTGATGTTGTTGTGTAGTTAATAATAGTGAAAATCCATTATTAATCTTCTATCAATAGTTTCATTGAGAGTAGCTTGGTAATTTCCTTTGATGATATTAACTAGCTATATCTATATATATAGATATATATACATACATACTTACATTCTTAATAATGGTAAAATAATGCTATTATAGATTTAAATTTTAACTAATTGGCATTTTATCTACCTGTTATAGTAATCCTGGTTTACTTAATCTTTATTTTATCTATAGAACGTTGCATTGCATCATCACACTAACAACTTCTACATTATGATTCACGAGACAAGAGACTATTAATCATAAAAATACATTATATGCTGATTATTTCTTTTATAAACAAGCTACTATCTAGTTTAGAAAATCTTTCCAGTTCTATTTTTGCGCCAGATTTCATAATCTCCCGCAAATGCTTTCCTGCATTCTCATTTATCCACCATTTTTCGCCAAATTTATTTTGCAGATAAATGTCTAGTTCTTTAGCACGGACGGCTGCAAGTAAGTAACTCGGAACATACATTATTGCATCTGGAAGTATGTGATGAAGCATCCAGTATTCGCCTGGCATTTCAAATCCCGTATATTCTTTAATCAATTTAGAATAAAGTACATTTGCATCTTCTATTGAAAGATTTTTGCGCCAGTATTCTGCTTTCATCAATGAATTTGCAGTATAGAACGTAACAAAAAAAAGTTCCATAAAGTTGTTACGACTCACTAATTCATTGCGGACATTTTCATCCTTGACCTCAAGGACTGATTCTAAATAATTACCATTTTTTGTCAATCTCTCTAAAAGGATTGAAAATATCTCTGCAATACCCATTGAAAAACCGTACCTGTTCCAGTATTCTAGTGATGGATCAATTGAGGTTGCATGTATGGCATGACCTGTTTCATGGAAACATCCTTGAAGATCAAAATATGGACTTTCAGTTTTATATAACACACGAATATCATTTGGCACTTGGACGAAGAAACAGATAGGAGATGGGTATTTGTTCTTTCTGTTATCTACATCAAAATTAATTTTAGATACATCAAATTGAATTAACTCAAGTGTCTTTTTTACCTCTAGCAGAGGATCAATTCCTGAAAAATTCTTTTCCATGTCGAAATAAACCTTATTACGAAAAAAGTAAAAGTCGTCATAATATTCTGCTTCTCTTCCCAGAACCTTTTCAGAAATATTAGTAAGTGACTCTCTAAAAGGTTTCTTTGCTTTCTGACCCATCGATTTTACAAATTGGATTAATTGTGAATATGATAATTTTTCATTTTCTAAATATCCATCAAGAGGAGTCATATTTGTTTTGCTGATTTTACTAGGTTGGTTACCATAACTATCTCCTCTGCTGCTCCTTGTATCGCTATTATTATCATTATCATCATCATGATCTTTTCCTCTTTTGCTGATAGTCTTTCCTCCATATTGAGAATATACCTCCTTTATAGCAGAAAATCGCCTTTCTATAGTTGGTGCAATATATTTTGTCTTTGCAATAAATTCATCGAATACATGCTTACGTTTCACTGAATCTTTCTCAATGCTATTGAATTGTCGCCATGTACTCCAATTAACAGGGGCTTTGTCAAACCTGTATTTCGAAGAAATAATTTTTGTATTTTTTAAATTATGTAACTTGAGTTCAAGTTTTTTCGTCTTTGAATCTGCAATACTTTCTATTGCATTAAGATAAATTTCTCTAGGTTCTGAAAATGAACTCAAAAAGATCTGAGAATTACGCAATTTCATATCAGCAAGTTGTTCTATTATAGATTCGCTATACTTAAAACCAGCATATTGTTTATAACGTTCGTCGGCGTCTGCGATGTATATACGCTCATCAATTTCACACCATTGCTTTAAATCCATTTAATAGAAACAAATGGTTATGATCAGTTAGCCAATTTTAAGCTTAACACGTACGCACGCACATGCTACGAGTAAATATTGCACATCCAGTCTTAGTAAATGTTCAAAGTGGCGTTGTCTAGAATAATTGTTTCTTCAATATATCTACTTTATTTTCTTTCATATTGATTTAAACAGGTTTAGCGAAGTTATGAAAGCAGACAAGAAGAGCAAGCCATCATGAATTCTCTATATATCTTATCTAATGAAGTCAGTAATATACCAACAGATGTAAAATATATATATATAAAGTATTCAAGGTTTTTCCTGCTATGCTAGCAATTATTTGAGTGAAATTTTTTATAATCTTTTATATTTTGACAGCATGGAAATTAACTGATTAGTATTCCTCTTGAAATATCAATTGTAAAAATTATTGAGCTTAAAAAAAGAAGAAAAAAACAGTAATGTCTGTAACTATAACAGAATGAATAGCAACATCTATAAGATTATGATATTTAGTCATGCTATGTTACATAGATCAAAACTGAAAATAGTATTATCTATAATATTCGTATTTACAACAATGATTGTATTATTAATATCCCAACATCCTGTTATGGCACAGCAACAACAACAACAACAAAACTCCACAGTCGTAGATGCAGCGGCGTCTAAGGATTCTCTTTCTCTTAATAGCATATTCAAACAGGTAGAGAACTCTGTAGTTCAGAT
>JAJNBK010000189.1 GCA_021155845.1 Nitrososphaeraceae archaeon | reverse complement strand
ACCATTGCTTGAATTGAATCTCTTGATACCTGTGTAGCATCTTGAATAAAACTTTTGAATCTTGATAGATCTAACATTCCTCCCATTCCCATAACCTTGTTTTTCTTTATTCCTGTTTTTTTCAATGCAAGGTAAGTCATTGGATCCAGGGGATTCGTGACAACAATTAGTGTAGCATCATTGGCATAGTTGGCAATTTTCGGAGCAATATCTTTTATTATGCCAGCGTTAGTTTTCAGCAAGTCCATTCTAGTCATTCCGGGCTTCCTTCCAACTCCAGCAACCAATACAATGAATTTAGAATCTCTCATATCTTCATAATTGTTTGATCCTCTTGCTATGCAATCCGATCCTATTTCTGATAACTGATGGTTGATATCCATGGCTTCTCCTTGAGGCAAGCCATGAATAATATCTAATAGTAGCAAGTCATCCAATTCTCTCAAACCACAATTTAAGGCAGCCGAAGCACCAACCTTTCCTGAACCTATAACAGTTATAGTCATTTATAGATAACAAAAGTTAGATCATTTATAAGTGTAAAAAAATCTAACCTGTCAGTAATAAGAATAATGGTCAGAATATCAATTCTGATAATAAATGTTCAGGCATAAAGAAGTTGCTTTTTTCTCATATGTTAAATGAATGAATACGAAGATGATGATGTTCTACCTTCTCAGGAGTTTACAAGCCTATGAATAACATGTTCCTTCATCTGTTGAAAGCGAATGCTTTCCATAATCTTTTACTAATGAAGTCAGGAATAGTTCTGCCACAAGAATTGTTCTTTCAAAAGAAATGTGTATTCTAAGAATCAGTTTATTGATTGAATCGACAACAATCCACAACAACCAAGCAAATTGATTGCCAACTATAATCAGAGTTTCATCATCTACTATGAATTCTTGTATTTTCTTTTTCTTTTGCAATATCTTCTTGGTTGGCTTGTACTACTTTTGAATCCAATTCCAGATGGTAAGATGAGTTCTCTTAATAAATGGCAAAAGTCTTTCTCAGATGTCTTTCTTAAAGATAGACCAGAAGAATCCAAATGGAGCTGTACAAAGTTATTAAAGAGATAGTTATAAAGGCATCCGCTCACAACGAAGGCTTAAGCAGTTTATGGCATGGTTGATTATTGATTCTCCTATGGTAGCATGGTGCCAGTCTTAGTATACATACCACCTACATACAACGAATGCGGTATGACTATGAAAGCGTTTTTACGCAGTCTACTCTTGCCAAGGCATGAATCTCCCTAGAGACAATTTCTGTGATAACTTCAATTGATTAACAACTTAATAACGATTAATTTAGACTAGTTCTTATGACAAATACAAATGGGAAGAGAAAAGCAATATAAAATTGATCTTGTGTTGGATGAGGATCATTACAAAGACCTTTTAGACAAATGCAAAAAATATAAGGAGCATCATGGCACGGAAATAACGCCCAAAGAATACATACTTATACTTTTACAACTTGCAGTAGATTAGTCATTCTTTTCTTATGGTGGTAAAGACATAGATAAAAGAATAAAGAATCATTAGTGTATTCTTCAAACATCATACTTGAGCTGTACCTTTAAAAAATTAGTCTTATGCACGACAAAGGAAGACTTAGAGACAACAAACAATGTGCAAGTAGATAATAAATTCGTATCATTAGAGCTGCTTTATCTATATCATAATACAATTTTGTAAACAATATAACTGTTAGATTAGACCTTAAAAATTAAAAGACTATCCATTTTTTGAAATGATAACATCTGGATACTTAGGCAGCCTCTTCTTTTTCATCTGATGCTTAAATTGGAGATACTTGACATAGGGCCTTATAGAATAATTATTTAGAATGCTTTCCTCCAGGATCCTTCGAGTCGAAGGGCCTTGCTTAATATGCTTTGCCTTCTCATGTCCTTCGATCATGGCCATTATATCGCCCTTAATGCACATAGCGTAGGTATATATATCCATATCAGTGATATATAAATATATTATAAAATATCTATAATAAGCATACAACTATTTGTTAAAACATCGGCTTTTGTGTATTGATTCTATAAGATACATATAATGCGATATAAAACTTTAGATCCCCCTTATCACAGCGTATCAACTAAACCCACGACAATATTCTAAACATTCATGCATCTGATTCACACTTGACTCCTATTTCGAACCAAAGATAGTAATAATCTATTCAAAAAAAGCGAGTCAGAACTATTGAAAACCAAGCAGAATCACTTGACCACAAAAGACGTTCATCTTGTCAGATAAATTATATATATTTACAATTAGCAGCAATTTTTTATCAGATGGTAAAAATCGCAATAATTGATTCTCAAACTGCTGGTATATCAGGTGATATGTTATTGTCATGTTTGATCGATGCAGGAGCAGATAGAAACAAAGTTGTTGGTGCAGTTGTTGCGTGTCAGAATTTCCTGGAGGGATCTAAAATAACAGATGCAGCATTTATCAAAACAAAATCCCATGGTTTCAATGCTACACAATTTCAATTTCAATTCAAAGATAGCATTTCTCAACGTAACGGAATGAAAATGTTTCGTTCTCTTGCAATGTGTTGTGATTTTTTAAAATTAGAACAGAGAGCCAAGACGTTCGCTCTGGAATCATTTAAAACGCTGATATCAGCAGAGGCTATTATCCATGGCGAAGACATTAACAACGTCCATTTACATGAATCTTCTAGTATAGACACCTTTGCCGATCTAGTCGGTTGTGCAACTGCACTGCAGGATCTCAAACTTTTTGGATGTCGAATATTTTCAACCAAAGTGGCTGTCGGTGGTGGACTTTTGAAATTTTCACATGGGATCATTTCTAATCCAACTAACGCCATACTTGAAATATTTAAGGGAAAACAGTTTACCCTAATAGGAGGTCAAGTAGATGAAGAGATAACCACTCCTACTGGTGCGGCTATGCTTGTTAATTTAACGTCAGAAAGTATCAATTATTATCCAAGCTTCAGTCCTGAAATAATAGGATATGGTGCTGGATTGAAGAAATTCTCGAATATGCCAAACACACTCAGATTGGTCATAGGCACATCTCAAATAGTCTATGATGCAGCTATAGATACCATTTTCATGATCGAGACAAATATAGACGATATTTCTGGCGAAATAGTTGGAAATATGATCGAACAACTAACAGAATCTGGCGCTAAGG
>JAJNBK010000188.1 GCA_021155845.1 Nitrososphaeraceae archaeon | reverse complement strand
CTAAAATTGATATAGATTCAATTCCAATTTGGGTCGATGTATTCTGTCATGCCTTTGATATACAGAATTGGAAAAATGAAGTTCAACGAATAATTAAATCACATTTTAAAGAACTCACTTTGTTGGTATCATACCTAAAGAACAAAAGCAATATTCCTGTTGGATGCACAGCGTTATTCCATAGGTGCAGTTTAATTGGTCTGTATTGTTTAGGAACAGTGTCTGGTTTCAGGGGTCAGGGGATAGCAACGAAAATGGTTAAAGTAGCTTTAGAAATCGCGCAACAAAGGGGCTTAGATTTCATTTTTCTTCAGGCATTTGCGAATGAAGGAATCATAGGTTTTTACAATAAACTTGGTTTTCAGACAATATATAAGAAAAAAGTGTATGCATTTCTTAGAGAAGAATAAATAATGTTGATAGAAAAAGTTTTAAAAGTGCTCTCAGCAGGGATCCAATTCAAAGTTAAACAGATAAACTGCTTTGACAGATATGAGATCTAAAGATCTTACTTTCTAATCCTGTACATACAACAAATGTTTCTCTTATGTTAATTTTATACATCTATTAAAGATGACAAGCAAGCAAATTGCGTATTCATCTGCTCAAGACTTTTGATTATATTAATGCTTAAACCTTTTAAAAATTAAGTAGGTTATTGCCATGCATTCCATGTATATCATCTCAATGAAAGACAGATAGTTCGGTAATATTCCGGTAGAACTTGGTCTTAAGCTGTAGTAGATGTGCATATAACAGCGCAGGAGTATGATTGATGCAATAAGAGGAGCAAAATTGGCTCTTGACAGAGCATTTCTGGTCTTCTTAAGAAGATTTCTGCATATTGCTTTAAGCATACTACTGCTATACAGATGTCATTTTCAAGCTACAACAATTTCATAGAGTTTGTTAAAGGAAAAAGGGAGAGAAATTATAATTTTTACTAGTTAAATCATCGGTGATAGCATCACAGGAATTAGCCATATGGATTCATATCATTTATGGTAGATTATTTGAATTTAAACATCTAAAATGCTACTATTCCGGAAACTTCCTTAGTGAAGATTAACGATAATTTTATGGTAATCCCGTCTATAATGAAGCTTGTTACAATTATACACAAAAGGAAAATGGACCAGTATTATTCGTAACAGGTACGTATAGTATATTATTCCCTTTTACTTCTCTATTCACTATGAGCCTCAAATATATACGATTTATTTGAATATGCCATAAATACTCAATGCTAAATCCCGAAAATCGGATTGCTGTACTCTCATGACAGAAGATCCAATGCATAAAGTAAATAGCAAGTTTTGTATTATAATACACAGTTATGAGGGATTTTCATTCTTATAGGAGTAATAATATGCTAATTAAAGAAGTAGAAGAACTCGACAGTAAAGACGAGACTACAATATTTAATGAAAAGGTGCTTCAAGTTAAAGGTATTGACTGTGATATCAGGATAGCAGAAATATCACACGATGAATTAAAAAAATTCCTTGGAGCAAGACAGCATTGTAAAATGAAGAAACTATCCATGAAAGCATTCTTTAGCGATACCATTATTTGGTAGTGTTAAGATGGCTTCTTCAACTCCACTTTGGCCTTTAATATTCGGCTCTGGATTAATTATTTTTAGCGTAGTGTTATTTATTTTGAGAGCGAATATACGAATAATTGTTATCTTTTTAATAATCGGCATATCATTGAATGTCCTCTGGTTATATCTTGATGAAAGATCAAAACAAGCCAGCCATGTATATGCCATATCTGCAATCATGAACAAGTTAAGATTTGTTTGGAGCAAAAATGTGCATGCTGTCTTGCAATGAAGGGAGATACTGTCCTTGGGCATATAAATAATCCGTTACAATAGACTTGCTGTGATAGACTTTTTATCATAAGAAAACGTTTTCTAGATAACGGTTCTAATAATAGTGTCAATGCTGGTAGAGAATTTCTTAACAATTAGAAATTTGTTATTAACCCTTATTGATAACCTCAGGATAGTATTAAAGAAACAAATATCTTGCGAAGAAGCTAGCTATTGTATAATAAGTTTATATAGTGAAATGATGAACTTTCTGGTCTGTTCTAGAATGAGGATTATGTAGGCGCAAACATGATCACTATAACTAGTAAATTCTGCAGAGTCATACTTATTCGCCATAATCAATGAATATTTATATTTTATTTCTAATAGTCTTGGGATTATATCATATGAATAATCTGAGTCCTCGCATCTAATTCATCAAATGCTATTGTGAGTAATCGCAATTTGTTGTTACAACATATGGACTTCAAAGTCAATTTTATCTGTTACATCTTTTTTAAATCTAATAATCTTGTATAATATGTATAATTTTCTAATTTTTGAATTGTACAGACACTATTTTATTTGATATCGATTCATAAGAGCATTGTCTAGTGTTATCTACTTTATATGACAATACATTAAAAGCCAGACTTCTGAACCCTGAAGAAGAGTTTGACTTGATGCTTTTGCTCTGAAAGTGCAATTCTAGGAGTTATTATCTCAAGATACTCACGTCTATGTAACAATTTTCACTTAATATTATAATATTCAATAAGAATATGTAAGTCTTCAATTATCTAATACAAATTTAATCATACTTTAGATATTCCGAACTAACAAATTCTTAAATGATCTTAATTATATAGATTCCTAATCAAATAAAAAATATTATTCCTTCTTAATCTTCTGTAGCATTGAATAGCTAGTGTTCTCCAATTATCTTAATAACGATTCTCTAAAAAGCAGGTTCTTATTTATCTTCTTTGGGACTTCATCTTCAATTAGCATGCCAGCTAAATTACGTTCTCTCGGAATCCATACGAAGCATGGTTTATTTTCCATATTATCTATGATATTTAGAATTTGAATCGTAAGTAATCTTACAACAGTCCCTTTACGTGTTTGTAATTTTCTATTGATAAACTCAATTACACTATCTGAGTCTGAATAAATGATTATTTGTTTCGAGTTTCTTACTGTATTACTATTCAATGCTTCTATGATAGCCAAAAATTCTGCCTCTATCGAATCGAGCTTAAACTTACTACGAATAAATCTTTCTTCATTTGTTTCTAAGATGCAGTATCCATAGATGTTATGAGGTTCACCTGCTGCATCTGTATATACTGTTATCATTCTCTTAATATACTCACTTTGCTTTGATCATCCAACTCTGTTAATAATACCTCTTTCCTTTATTATATTAATTTTTTTAAATCAATATTAATTATCCGGCTGCTTTTCATTAATATGCTGTATTAATAACTCTCTCTCACTTCTATATTCCAAGTTTATTTCTCTCCAGGCAAAATGCTATCTTCTATATCATCTTTTATATGTTAAGACTTTTTTATTATAACGGTTATAGACGATAGCTTCAAAATACTTTCCTCATATTCACCGGAAAAATTCACTAAATTACTAATAATCTGATGTCTATCACTTTATAAAAAGTAATTAGTAACTAATTTGCGCTATAACACAAAAATCCTAGAAATATGTCATAACTTTCATGACAGAAAGAATGTCTTAGGCCATAGACATAAAATAGAAGTAAGATAAATGATAGATCATAATTAATTCTTCTTTTCCCTAGTGACCAAGTGTCAGAGTTTTTCTTCTTCTTATGCACGTATCTATGTAGAAGAATTTGAATATCTATGAACAAATGATTTGTAAAAGGAGGAGATAATATTATATATTTATCGATATATGATATTGTACGCGACATCAAGGCGTTCATTCACTAGTTTCGATCATAAAATTATGTCGATCAAACTCTATGAATTAATATGGCAACTTTAGTTAAATTATACTTTGAATAGTCTTAACAACAAACGACTATTGCACTAATATAATCTGTTGATATAATAATAATTAATTAATTAATTAATCCATTTGATTTTTCACTTTTAATGGTTACCTTGCAAAATACAATCTACTAACTCATTCAAATCTGCTGTTGCAAGACAGCATACTTTGTCAGCTCCGCCATAATATACAAATAACTTACCATCTATTACACATGCACCAGTGGGGAAAACTACGTTATTTACATCTCCATGTCTTTCATATGTCGCTTCAGGCTCTAAAATCGGCTTTTTTGTTCTTCCAAGAACCTTACCAGGTTCTTTCAAATCTAAAATTGCAGCACCAGCACTGTATACTCTATCATTACTTACTCCATGATATATAACCAGCCATCCATGCTTTGTTTTGATAGGTGGAGTTCCTGCTCCAACCTTTAATGACTCCCATTTTTCCTCTGGTTTGAGAAGCAACATGTGCTTTTCAAAACTTGTTAATGAATTGCCTTCTCCAAGCCAGATACTAGGTCTATCCACTCCGTATGCGGAGCCGATCCAACTGCTGGGTCTGTGTAGGAAAAAGTAAGTCATCTTTTCTTCCCCATTAGATAATTTTTCATTTATCTTTTCTGGAAACAGAACAACATCTTTATTATCCGACTCTTTGCTGGTTATGATACCAAGCCTTGTGTAATCGATGTAATCTGTCGTTGTTGCCAAGGCCGTCGATGCTAGGGGTCTATCTCGTACATATCCAGAAAGTATAACATAGCTGATGTATGCCTGATGATCAATTTCTACTAACCTGGGATCTTCTATTCCATATTTTTCATATTCTTCTGTAGGAGAAATTGCAATTTCATTCCTTCTAGTAAAACAAAATCCATCTTTGCTGTAGGCATATCCTATTCTTGAAATATAATTTTGGTATTCTCCTACTGCTCGATATAGCATGTGTACCTTATCTCCATCATACAAAGTTGCACAGTTAACCCACCAATTAGATTCATTGGGGATTAATACAGGGTTTTTATTGTATCTTTTTAGAATTCCATCTTTCATTGATAATATACGCCTAAACTACTGGATGTTTGAATAGAGTTAATATTTTTATGTTTTAGCCTTTACGTAAATATTTATATTTCTATGAATTTTTTCTAGATAATCAAGAGATATGCTTTAGATGATACTTGACTACCAAATCCAATTAGTTCATCTACGCAAGGTAACAATATCCATGGTGTTTGATGTAAGAACTAATTCCTCTACTTTAAACAATAATCGTATTGAACCGCACCACTTACTTTTATTTTAATATAAACACTCAATATTTAATATCCTACCGCATATATACATCGTGTAAACTGTTTTCAATACTTATTCATAGAGAAGGGAACGTTTGAAAGAAGGATAATTATTTGATATCTATTTTATTGATAGATATTTTTGTCTGAGACACCAAAAAAGTATATGTATCTCTTAAGTAAATTCTCTGCTGCGTATCGATTACACCACATCGTCAGCTTGGAGTTCCTTGCCATCTATGATACGCTATCCTTAACATTATGGCCTAAACTAATCTCTTAGATAGTCATGTATAAATCCTCTAATTATAGTCTTATCTTCTTTCCTGAATCAATTTCTTATGTTGCATAAGCATCTGAAGGGGTCATAGTTGCAGAACCTGTGATGTATTCTATAGTCGGGTCTTCTTTTAACACCTTCTCTAGTTCTTCTATATACATGCGTATTGCTTTGAATCTGAGCGTCCTATTCTCCTCTATGGTTGAAACCCTTTGATATTTTCTGTATATCCAGTCTTTCTTAGCATCTATATCTGATATGCTGGCTGGGTATATTATCTTGAGCATTACGCTTCCCTCCCAATCTTGATAGGTGGTTTCAAATTGGAGCATATTCAAAAGCAACTTTTGGTCTACTTTTGGGAAAAGAGTAGCTGCTTCTTGAAGAAAAGTTTCATATGCTGTCTTTAACTTTGATGACAGCGTTGTAGACGTCGATGTTGAGGATTCGCTTTGATTGTTAATTGAGGTCTTCTCCATATTAAACGATTATGGATAGCATTTCTTTTAACCATTTAGATTATTCAAATTGGTAATTGTCTTCAACAAATTTTGTATTTTCGTTTAAATATATTATACCTCGTTCAACAACTTTTACTGATGATTTTGGGATAAGATATTTGTCAGTGGTTATTGGTCCAAATGAAACGACTATGTGCTGGGGTTGAATTGCAGTAACTATCCCTACTTCCTGCTTATCGCTAGAATAAACTGGCTTATTTACTAAACCTTGCCAATCGCTAATTTCATTATTCTCTCTTTCCATAGCTTCAAAAGGTAAAATATTTGATTTAACACTTTTGAATAAAAAACACAAAACTATAATCTTGTTGTTCGATGTCATGTTACTTTCGACGACTAACAGTGCCAAAAAAAACAGTATTGTTAACTATTTCTTGAATTTATTAAAGGATTACAAGTCTGGGTGGACATATAGCATTGGCTTTATTCTTGTGATATTAACCCTTGGATGCAGAGTCACTAGTAGAGGAAGAATAAGACATCGGTTTACCAAAGAACGCCTTAACGTGGGGTCTATAAAGATAATACACAACGATTGCGTTGATGATAATATGAAATATTGCTCCAATATTACCAATTGCAATAGAAGCAACACCTAATGCAATCCCAATAAATGATAGTATTACAGTTATAGTCCATATCAGACAGAAATGGAGCGGCTACTACTGCTGCAATTCCACTTGCAAGAAATCCTATACCGCCTATTATTGTAAGTATTGCTATTATCGTAACACCAAGAGGTCTATTTTTTTGTTGCAAGTTCTCTTATCATTTTCTATGATTATTAGTTGAATATAAAGTTCTTTCTTGATCTATCACAAACTTGTTAGCACTATCTACTACTGTTGCATTAGTGAGTAAATATAACTTGATTGATAGCATTATTTAGCTAATAAATGCTAGCAGTCAAATCATCTATGAAAACTGCCTCACATAGACTGCTATCTGCTTTTACATATGGACAGTAGCTTTTGGATCCTGTAACATCTTCTCAAATGCTTCTCACATCTTCAATTGTGAATAATTTACTAACTGAAATATTATCCAGACTTTATGAATATTGGCTTAGATAAAACCTCTTGTGTATTGATAGCATGACCAAGTACGGATGCATTTGTCTGTAATTCTAACTATTTATTATAGAATTCTTCTTTGCGAGTAACAATGTCTGAACTTTGTTCTCTCTTATACTTCTATGTGTATCCACTCTGATGAAATCACCATACTTTCTTTTGTGATGAGTTTAATGCAACATACAATTATCATATTCAAAAGGAAAGTTTCTTGTCAATGTATTTTTGATGTAAGATCTGACGGTTCTTTTAAGACAATGTCTCTTCTAACAGTATATGATGACTTAACTGCGATATCTAGGATATATCTGGCTGACTATAACCTTGGCTGCTCAACTCCAATACTTTGCTTCTGTGCCATTCTATAAAATTATAAATATTAATCTACAAGCTCAAATTATTCATTCCTCCATGCTGCTTGAAAAATCAGGACTGATACTTCATTTTCACGCTTAGCATATAATACACTTCCATATTTTTTTCTCAGTTTGGCTAAATTCATAGGCGGGATACCTTTGCGAGCATTGCGGTTTTAATGATGATTTTCTACAATAGCAGCTAAAGTTAGAATCCAATCTTCTTAATAAATCACATTTGTCCAACCAGTCTTATCTAACGTTAAATGCATTAGTATAGGTAATTTCTCGATATTAATATGTTGCAAGAATAAGGCGTAGTGTATTATTTTTGTAATCATCTATTGAAGTCTGTAATAGTTTCTCTACCCGTCTATATTATTATTTAAATCAGTTACATGGTTTTATCTCTCTATTTCTCTAGTTCTTTATAACTATAATTCTTTTATTCACTGATCTTCACGGTATGTATGAAAACTAGCTAAAAGTAAGTTAATCTTTGGTCTGCAGCCGTGTCTGTTATTGTATCTTTCTAACTTTTGGATCTTTTTCTCTTCGTCGTCGTATACTCTTCCGCTTTTCTTCTTCTTCTTAGCCTGTTTCCTCTCCATCGACATTGTCATCCGTCTTCGTCATCTATTCCCATTTGCAATACTGATGAGTAGACCGACTGAAGGTTGTGTAAAGAGTCTTCTGTGTTCTTTTGTTCTTTTGTATTAAGCTTTTCAATCTCTTATTTGTAAAATCCGTGTGTATTGTTTGAGTATGTTGTGTTCATATGTGGCGATACTTTGAAACCAACTGTCTGCTTTGTGTTCTCTTCGTTGGTAACGTTTTCGGACATTGGTTAAATTAGATAACGGTCAGTAATATAACTTCACTAGTTTTTATATTTTTACTTTTTTCTGAGGTTTTTCTTTCCTTTGCCTCATAATAGTTGAGTAGTTTTTCTATCACCACATCAGATAGTGAATTGCCGCGCACTCTTCATAATCTTTCACCTTTTTTTGCTTTCTCTATTCTCTGCTTTTATATTTGTATATCTACAATAGTCACTTCCTCTTGGAATTTCCAAAGAATAGAGCGAGCCTTTTCTTTCTTCTTATTCTTCTTATTCTTCTTATTCTTCACTTCTCTTCTTACTCTTTTTTATTACATACTTAGTAATTCTTTGTCTAGAAGATTTGTTACTGTAGATCTATCTTTGAGCTTTATTTGGAATGGAATTTGCACTAAATTTATCAAATATGATATACTGTATGTAATAAGCCAGTACACCGAAAAATGTAAGCTATTCCCTCACTATGTCGTTTGATGTCAAGGAGAATTAATTGTAAGTGAAGAAGAAGAATAATCAAAGATAAAAACTTGTTTTTCAGCCGACGCAAAGTTCAAGGAACAGATATTCTTGATATAAGAAACTATTGTTAAACCTAGAATGATGCTTATTACTAAAGATAGTAGTCGAGAAATGGCAACCGGGATTGCTTTATATCAATAATCATAATAGTAATGGACGGATCTAATCTGGTTTAATTGTCCTTATGATGCAGTTGTAGCTTTTTTGAATGACAACAATAGAAACTCTCTAGATATCTAAAGCAAAAGAAGTAAAATACGAAGATTAGTCCCAAGACTGATCGGATTTTGTTCTCTTCCGTATTTCATCATCTACTGCCTCGGCCATTATATCGAGCTCCTCAAAACCTCCAAATTTGTGATAAGTCAACCTTTCTAATAATTGTAAGACACTCTTGGCCGAATGATATTGTGGTATTTGCGGATCATTTATTTCGCTATAGAGTCCAATACCTTGTATGTTATTCAATTTTGCAAAACCAAGAATAAGACCGTTAAAACCTGTAATAAGCGATGACTGAGGAGTTGTTTCTATGCGTAGCTTCTTTACTTGTTCAGTCAATTCTGGAGAAGTCGTTGTAACAAAGGTCTTTGGTTGTTTACCTAATTTTCTGCTTGTATGGAAGGCGCCCAGCGTGTATATCAATTGAGCAGAATGAGTTTTAGCAATATCAATAACATCTTGGCATAATTCATATAGTTCCTTATTTGTCTGTGGTTGACCTACTCCCCCTCCAAAAATTATGGTGTCCTTAGTATATCGATACTCCCATCTTTCTTGCTCAAAGTCAATGTATCCGCCTTTATCCAAGACATAATTTGGATAGTAAGAAGAGACATAGCGAAACAGTATACTTTTTAAACTTTTATTTATAAATTCAATCGCAATAGTACCTACATTTCCCATATCCTGCATTGCAGCAATAACTATTGGTTTTTTTACGTCTGGGTCTTCGACATTAACAAATTCCATAATATAGTCATGTTCTTTATACATAAAAACAATATACTTTAGAAATAATATTTTGAATTTATTCTTGCTAGATATATTTTTCATCTTATCCAATGAGATTTAACTTTCAAAAAATTCGAGTTAAAAGTTTGACACATGTATACTCTATAATTTAGCAGATGGTCTAACAAGGACATAATCCGGCCTATATCGTTGACTACAAGGATATAATAACATCTTGTCAGCGTTAGAATATGAGAGAGATATATTATAAAAATGCTAAAACAGCAAAAACAAAAAGTAGCAGAAGAGAAAGAAGATAACGGAATAAGAGGGGATATAATCTCCACGTAGCACCTTAAATCTAACTCTTTTTCGTAAACAGAGGTAGAATCTTGCTCTTACGTTGTGGCAATAGCAACGTAGCACCAAAAAACTGACTCCTTTTAGCTAGCAGAGGAAGAGATAGCGCAGATATTAACTCTTAAGAGAATATATATAAACGCTAGAAGCTGCGGGAAGGAATCAAAGATGTAAGCTTTCAACATACGAGGATCAAAAGACATCTGATATCTATAAAGGAATGAGAAACCAATTATCAGGAGCGTTAACAAATAATGAGTGATGATGATAATAATAATGATGATGTTAACAAAACATATCTAACAACATTTAGAAAATATATCAAAACTAGATGTCCAAGCCTCACAGTAAAAGAAGCATCAAAAGCAACAGGTCATGGGGTAGATGTAATTGGTAGCGAAGATAAGAATGATGGACAGTTTACAGAAGACGAGAAAGATGCAGTTTATGAATTAGGACTTGTATGCTTTCGACCAACAACGGGCAATTGCATATCTGTTACTGTAGAACAAAGAGAACGTCTTTTACAAAAATGAGGATTGATTAAAGTAGAGAAAAAAGGGAAGAAAGAAACACCATCAACTTTAACTATAGAACAATTAAGCGATGAATCTGCAAGGGGTTATATTCGTACAAATGAGCGGGTGAAGTAGCTAGATGAATAATAATAACGATGATAAATAATCCCTTCATGACAAAATCAATAATATAGTATGTTTGTAAGATATGTGGACATAAGTATTCATTTGAACAGAAAAAAAACTCTCTCACAAATGAAGAGTACAATACCTCCTATGTAACTGACATTAAAGATGAACATCATGACATATACGAGAAGGAAGAAGATAAACCACCAGTATGATTGTTTATTAAATTCAAAATACAATTTACTTATATGTTGAAAAGTTACCAAAATAC
>JAJNBK010000187.1 GCA_021155845.1 Nitrososphaeraceae archaeon | reverse complement strand
TTCGCGTAATGTCTGGACACCAATTTCTATGCGCGTAACTCCAAGTTCAAGCATTAAATCAATATGCTGTCGCTTACCGTAATCAGGTTTGGTTTCAACTGTCAAGCCAACACATCTGATGGATGCATTTTCATTAGCATTAATTGCTTCTTCTAGATTCGAAGATGATCTACTACCATTTAGAGCATCGAAACAAGATTTTACAAATTCTTTCTGATAGTCTAAGGGCATGAATGGAAAAGTACCACCTACTATTACCACTTCTACCTTTCCAAGGTTATGTCCTGTAGAATACAGCTGACTAATCTTGGATTGAATTTGATTGTAAGGATCATAATCAAATTTTTGAGCTGTTTTTGTTACTGGTTCTGATCCTATATAGCTTGGCGGTGTATTATATTCAATTCCTCCAGGGCAATAGACACATCTTCCATGCGGACATCCAAATGGCTTTGGCATCACCGCAACTACTATTACTCCTGAAGCCGACTTTGTCGGCCTTACCTTCAAAAGGTTGCGATATTGACTTTCATCAGAAAGATATTTTATAATATCCTCATTTTTTGGTAATTTATTGAGATGGTATTTTGATGATATCCTTCTTGTAATTTTCAATATGGCTTTAGCTGAAAGATCATTCCTTTGTTGAACTTCTTTAGCTATCGTTTCGCATGCCTGTTCGTAACTAGAAGTCGAAGTAAAACCATATTGTGTTTGCATTGATTAGAAAGACAAGCAGAAGTGAATATTAGTTTTTGTATATTGGTTAGTATACAGTTTTTAATCTCCTCCAGTATAACCTCGTATACAACTTCACAAGTCCGTCTCATTTGATAGAATCGACTGGATGAATCTTTTATTATGCATAGAAAAAGTTGTCTTGAACCATACACATAGAAGTATTCTATAGAATATTATATCTAACTATATGATCAACTTGTAATTAAATCTGTATTGAGAAAGAAGATATTTAAAAAAAATATTTAGCATATCCCTATGATTATATTATAATAATATACTTTCTAACCATTTTTTATAGAAAGGCTAACACTTAGTAACATTTTGAAGAAAAAAGCTCTAACTTTACCGGTATAGTGGTATCGAGGTATTTGTGCTCATGTTGTTTCACTATTCTGTCTATCTACAAACTTATTCAGTAGTAGTAGCCTTGTATATATCCTTGACACCGCGCATAACTTTCTGAGACATTTACTATCAACTATCACTAGAAATTATTTTATAACTCTACATTTCTTCCGTCTAAGTGAGCGATCACCTCTCCTTTTCCTCTCTGATCAACTATTCCTATTTGCATACACTTCATCCTGTGTTTTTCAACTATTGCCATGATCCGGTCAACTGAATTTTTTGGGACGATTATGCAAAATCCTATACCCATATTGAATGTTTTATACATTTCTTTTGTCTTGACATGACCATCCACTTGAATCTGTTTGAAGATCCCTTGAGCATTAGGTAATTGATTCAGGTTAAATCTTACCTTCTTACTTAAACGAGATAATTTTGAAAAAGAACCGCCTGTGATATGAGCAAAGCCATCAACATCTATAATTTGTCCTTCTAAGATCTCCATTATAGGTTTGACGTAAATTCTAGTTGGAATAAGCAATTCCTCACCAAGAGTGCGTGTTACATATTCCGGCTTGTCTTCTATTGAATATTTTGATAGCAAAATTTTGCGAGCTAATGAATAACCATTCGAGTGCAAACCACTACTTTCTATTCCTAAAATTACATCACCTACCTTAATTTTATCTCCTAAAACTAGTTGGGATTTAGAAGTTATACCTAATACCATTCCTGCCAGGTCGAAAGCATTTTTCCCGGGTCCGGAAATTAGATCAGGCAATATCGCTGTTTCTCCACCCACTATTGCTAGTTCAGATTGTTTTGCTCCCTTGACAAGACCTTTTACTATCTCATCTATGAGATTTTCGTTCGAAGACTTTAATGCGATATAGTCAATAAAGGCAAGTGGCTGGGCTCCAATGCATATAATGTCATTGACGTTCATTGCAACACAGTCTATTCCAACAGTATCAAAAGAATCCATCAGTTGAGCGATAATTACTTTGGTTCCCACGCCATCTGAATGAAGAGCAAGAATATTAGAATCTATTTTGATTAGACCAGCGTAATGTCCAAATCCAGAAAGAACCTTGCCTTTTCTTATAAAAGAATGAGTCGAGGAAATTAACTCACCAATAGACTGTTGAGATTTACGAATCCTTTTTAGATTAATTCCGACATCGTTATAGCTAGCATGTTTGTTTGTCAATCTTCTCGACATTGTTTCATTGCCATCAACTTTATTAATGTTAGAAACTGCTAAATTACAAAAGATTAGATAAAGGTAATCAATCTTCTATAGAATATAGGCAAGATATGGGCTCGGAAAATGTCAATCATGAAAAAAACCATAGAGCGTCATTTACCAATACAGAACAAACATTCATTGAGCTGGGTAGTTCTCAAAGATTATCTATATTGTTTAAATTGAGTGTGCAGAATACCAAAATTTCTAGCCTTGCAAAGGATCTAAATGTGACCATTCAGGAGGTTCATAGAAACATAAACAGATTAGTAGATGCAGGGTTGATTCACAAAGGTGCAGAAGGTATTTTTTCGCTCACAACCTTCGGATCGACTATCATTAAACAAATCTCCACCTTTTACTTTCTTTCTAGAAATAAAGAATACTTTTCTGACCATACATTAGGTGAGATATCCATAAAATTTATCCAAAGAATCGGGGCATTAAACAACTGTCAGTACATATCTGGACTAGTTGCTGTTATTGAGTCTTGGAAGCAACTATACACTGAATCTAATGAGTATATTTATGGAATGTTGCCACAGATACCCTTAGAATTAATTGAAACTGTAATATCACGAGTAAAAGAAAGCCACATCAAATTCAGATATATACTCCCACAAAAAGCAATAGTTCCAAAGAAGCGAACTGACCTATTAAAAAGAAGTGGATTCTATGATCTATTAAAAACAGGATTAGTTGAACAAATCGATATGAATTCGATGTTTTTTAGTAAATGCACAAGTATAGATAATGGTTTATTCCATGAATGGTGTCTAGATTATTTTAGATCTTGTTGGGAATATTCTAGATCTTTTGATGAAAGTAAATTAACGGAAGTCTAAACTATACCCAAGATGATCGAAAATAGTACTATGATTATTACAATTATAAACTTAAATTCTGAAAGCGTGATAAATCTAATTTAATAGCTGCCAGACAGCCAAAGGAGAAAAAGGGGCAGATTTAAATTATTTCTGTAGAGGGAACAGAATTAAGATATAGAACACGAAAGGATAAGATAATCGCACAAACAATGAATCATGTCAAATATACAACAGAAATCTTTATGGAGGAGAGTAAATATATTATGCGAAATATTGCAAAATATTATGAAATTGCAGAAAGTGTCTGATACTATTATAGATTTTATTGGTAATGAAGTAAAAAAACGTAACGCATATGGAATTGTAATAGGACTCAGCGGTGGTTTGGATTCGTCCGTATCTGCTACATTAGCAGTAAGGGCCCTAGGTCCTCTAGGAGTATTCGGTTTAATATTACCAGATTCAAAAATCACTCCGAAAAGTGACGTAGATGATGCCAGAGAACTTGCGAAGATCCTCAAGATAAAATATAGGATCATTGAAATAGGTAAGACAAAAAGCCAGTTATTCAAGTACCTTCCTAAAGACAAACTAGCACAAGGAAATTTTGCAACGAGATTAAGGATGAGTTTAATATATTACTATGCTGGAATAAGGAATCTTTTAGTCTTAGGTACTTCCGATAAGAGCGAATTAAAGCTAGGATACTACACAAAATACGGAGACGGTGCAGCGGACATCCAACCAATGGCTGATCTTTACAAAACAGAAGTTAGAGAATTAGGCAAGTTTTTGCAAGTCTCTTATCAGATTTTAAAAAAGAAAAGTAGTCCTAGGATGTGGAAGGG
>JAJNBK010000002.1 GCA_021155845.1 Nitrososphaeraceae archaeon | reverse complement strand
TTTAGCTACTTCGGTGCTCATAGGTAAAAGAATTAGAAGGGTTGATGTGACCATGAAGAAGTTCGGTGTAGGCACCGTCTCAGGACTCATATATTGTAGAATAAGAGACATTAATGGACTGATAGTAGAACAATTTAGTAATACAGTTGATTCTGCTGCATTGACAAATACCGATTCCGCTCATAGTTTTACAATAGCCACTCCAAACCGTACCATAGAGGCTAAAGATGTTATCTATGTTGAATATCCAGATGGTGGAGATCCAGCTAACTATGTACGTATCAAGATTAGTAACACCGATAAAAGTGATGGACCGAGTAGTTGCCTTGCGACGGACGATGGGGCGAAAACGATTGTCAACGTTGACAAGGACCCTGGGTTTAAGATCTATATATAATAATTAAACCAATATGGTTTTTTTCACACCTATTGGATAATTATTTATTGACAATCTCAATGCATCAAACAGGTCATCATGTGAAGTCATTTCTTTATTTAATTTTTCGTTGACTACCACAGCAGACTTCATACAGTCTATTACATTTCTCTGTCTTTCATGAATGACCAACAACCCATTATCTACCAGTTCTTTTAAAGAATACATCATTTCTCTTGCTTTGGTGTTAAAAGGTACAGGACAGATTACCATATCACCCCTGTAAATCTTTCTTTCTAGTTCTTTTTTCTCTATATCACCATATTTTTCTTTCTCACCTATAGCTCTCTTTAATGATCTAATTAGAGAAGGATTGGAACTATCTGTGAAAACCTTGGTAGTGCCTGTTTTGGATATCATTACCGATATGATATCTACAAGTTCATTAAAGTCAGGTTGTATCAATTCTTCGGCGTACCCGGCTTTAGGATTTCGTCCAAAACCAGGATCAACACCCAGAGATCTTGCAATGTAGTTAGGACCGTTGTTGTCTTCATAGTCTATTGCTGAATAGGTGTAGTACGGTGCGAACTGGATTGATTCTGCTTCCTGATGTGTTAAAACATTCCTCATGATGGCTTTTTCTGAGAAAAGATTACCTACTGTGCCTCCAAACTGAAGATTGTACTCCTGCTGGAAGGAATTTGAACCCATCTGATCTATGATCTCTTTTCTGGTGAAGATTGTTCCCTCACCCCATGTATAATCGAATTCATAACGCTTGTAGATACACTGATCCTCTGTCTGTTCCCTAAAAAGTTCATAAAACAATCCATATGGTTTATCTGGGGTGCTTACAAGGTAAACGAAAGGGTTAGTTTTGGCAATATAACGTTCTATGACGGTTCTAATCGACTTTTGGAGTGATTTTCTGAAAAAATCAGCCTCATCGACAAAAACAAAGGCCAAATTATGAAAAGAACGCATTGCATCCAAGTTTACAGCCGGATAAGCTTCTACAGTCACATGGTTTACCATAGTTCTTGCTTTTGCAGCCTTGATACCCAAGAAAGGAAATCGATGGAATAGGTTTACGAATCTATCTATGATCATTTCAGCTATGTTCATACGGATACCAGCGATAATAGCGAATCTGGCACCGACATACCGTGATGAGGACACGGCCATCCATGCCATTACCCTGATAATATACTCCGTCATACCGATCCCTGTGGCTTTAAGCACCGCAAACAGTCTTTGATTAGATTCTCCTCTCAGACTTTTCTCAAAATCTTCCCATAATACTTTCTCATATTCAAAAAATGGAAATACCTTACCATGTTTTTCAGGCATTCCTATAAAATGATTAAAACAACATCTTCCATTTGACTTATCATACTCTTTAAGGTGTTCTTCTCTTGTTAGATCGAATCGGTAGAAGGGTATTCCATAGAAAATCTTGAATGGATTGTCCAAGATATCTTTATTGACAAGATACCTCTTTTCCATGAACTTGTAGAGCTGTTTATACTTGTTGTTTGAAGCGAATAGTTCATCTATTTCGTCTATTTTGTGGACTGATGATGTTGATTGTGCCATCTTACTTATTTCCTCCTAAAGAAAATGTAATTATTATCCTCTGATGTGGGTTTTATCATCAACAGTAGACGGTGCGTACCCGACCCCTGTTGTTCTTCTATGATAAAATCCTCACCGAACTCCTGCATCTGTTCCTCTGTTAATATTATGTGGTAGAACTTTTTAATCTTCTGCAGGGATACCTCCTGAGTATAACATTCACCGGTGAAAGGGGAACATTTGTATTTTTGGGATAGTTTTCTAAGCAAATCACGTTCATCGGTGCGGTAAGTAAATTTCGCAGTATCTTTTTTATCAGGCAACTCGACCACTCTCCAATTCTTTTTTATCTAAAGCCTGATCAATCAGTTTGTTTACATCAGTTTTTTGATCCTTTATCATGATACTGGTTGGTTTGTTCAATTCCACTGCAGCGGTGGGAGTTGGATTGTCTAGGTCTATATTCTGTGTATTTTCATAAACATTCTTTATTTTAGCCAAGAATCCAATGTTGGTTACAAGACCATCCTTTGCTGCTATGATATTTTTTAGGGTATTTGACATTGCCAGTATCATGTTCTTGTTTTTTTGTTCTCCTTTGAGCACCGATTCTTCTAAAATCATTGAATAGATAATATTCTGTACCGTATCCAGTTGTTCATGATTATTCATGGTGTCCGTGTATAATCCTATCTTTACCATGTGTTCCATGTGTTTATCCACCTCAATCTGCTGCTCTCTGACCTCTCTTTTTGCCATTTCTACCAGTTCTCCTAGCTGAGCTTCGGTGACTTCACGACCTGTATGATACATGATAGAATCTATAATTGCCTTGTTGTTAAGGTTCATCAGCTTACATTTTTTAATAATATCAAGTATCTTTGTTGTTTTTTCATACTTGGAAAGTCCTGTACCTTTCGGATTGGTTTTTGGCATTTAATACTAGTATATAAGATTGGTAACTATAAAAAGAGTTAGGTATAAATGGCTGTATTTGACCTATAATACTTATATGTCTACTATCTTAATGGAATATGATAAGGAATTATTAGAAAATATGTTTAAAACTAGCTATAAGATAAAGAATCCTAATAAACCTTTTACTGAATTCTTCAATAACGCATCAAAGGCTATAATACTGGATATTTTCTTCGATAATCCAAATACCGATATCTATACATTGGATTTATTAAAACATGCAGGGCTATCCAGGAAGGTTATCTATACCAACATGCCTATTTTACTAAAATTAGGTGTGATATCTGAGAAAAAGATGGGTCTTCACAAGTTTTTTAGATTGAATGATAAACACAGTGACGGGGTAGTAAAACAAATATCAAAGTTTAGAGATACATTACTATATCATCATGGCAGCAGCACCGGTAGACATATCAACAAAGGAAAACTCCACGAAAAAAAGAGCAATAGATGAAAGTACTATAGATTTTAATAAAATTGAGGGTCCTAACAGCCAGAAAAGGGCTAATGGACAGTTCAAAAAGAACTTACATGTAAGAAATTCTAAAATTGATTTAATTAACATGATTACCCCAAGGGGTATTAATATCAAGACCTATGGATTTGATGTCCATAAGAACAGACTTGCCGAGGGGAACTTAGTCACCGTTTACTGTAATAACAAAAATCCCAATGCTTTATGTCAGAGAGAATATGATGATTTAATGAATTTTGTCAATAATAAGCTTAGTGTTATTAGAGATAATCCTTATGAGTTAAACCAAGTACAGAACGGTGCGGAGACGAAGATTATTACTGAAATAGATAATGAAGAGAAAGCTGATAAAGGATTTAATTTTGTGAAAGAAGGAAATAAAATTTACGGACAACTATAAAAGTTCGGGCAAAAACATATATATCCTCCCCTATTTAAAGGGGTTATAGTGTCTAATAATAAAACAAATTCAAAACGAAATACAACAGCAGTAACAAATAACAATAGTGGTTTAAGTAAACCAGAAACAGTTCTTTCTGCTGCAGGTGGAACCGGTGCTGTACCAGATACAATCGGTCAACAAGGTACAGATTCGAGAACACAGAAACAAAATCTTAAAAGTAGACTTCAAGTTCTAAAGTCACAACAAAAGGATACTGCTAAAAGTATTAAGGAAATAGAAAAGCAATTAAGAAGATTATCTTCTACAACAACAAAAAAATTAACAAATAAACAAGAAGTTAATGTGGTTAATAAGAAGAAATTAGTTGGTAGGAAGTAAAATCTCCAACAATCACGAACTTTATCTTTTTTTCATTCCTTAATTTTTCTAATTTATAATGTAATAATAAAGGGTCAATACTTGTACCCATATCAGTTTCTAAACTATATTTTAGGTTATTCCATGTCGTGCGAGCACCGACACAATTAGATAAATGATAAAGAATTCGGCGTTCGTAAGAATCTGCTACCATGTTATTAAGTGGGTACTCCATTTTCTTTTAAAAAGTTTTCCACTTTTCCACTTTTACAGCTATCAAGTTTATCATAATATTCTGCACATTCCATCCACCATGCTTCTTCTATGTCATTAATACATGTTTCTTTTATACTGGGGTAAATATCCTTTGAACAGGTGTCTATTAATTCATTTAGTGCGGCATCAACTCTTGTTAATTTATCGTCAAAAGTGACCGGACCATCACTACCACTAGTAGTAGAAGTAGTAGTGCTACTACCAAAATCATCATTATTTCTAGAACTGATGTTGTTTTGAGCAGTGGATATTATTATTACCATCATTACAACTATAAAACAGAGTGATATAATACTAAAAATTGCAAATTTTCTCATTATAACTTCAAGCACTCCTCATATTCTACTGCGGTGACTAAAGTTTTACATATATCCTCTTTAACGTTTTCTATATAGTTTTTAATCTGATTTCCTTCCGTTTCTAATGTGGCGTTCTTGGTTATCTGTAATGTTTCGTTATAAACTGTTTCTGGAAGTCCATATACACTGGTCATTAATGCCCCTGTAATCAAGAACACGGTGCTGAAAGCTACCAGTGCTGTGATTACTGCCAATTTGGTTTTGTTTTGTTTATTTGAAATTTCCCATTTCATAATGTATTTAACGTATAGGTGAAATATATACTAATCTATTATTTACCGAAACAATATTATACTTAACTAGCCTTCATTTAGCTATATATTTATGAAAACTGTTATTATAACTGGTATCGATTCAGTTGGGAAGACGAGCGAAATAGCCAGATTACCCTGGAAATTAACAAGAAAATATCCTAATGATAAAGAAATTATAGATCAGATTAATCGTTATTATAAAGTTCTAGCCAATGGTGGTAAAGAGCTACATGAAGTAACTGTTAGAAGTATTTACTCACAGATTCATGAACTGTATGATAGAGATTTTAGGATGCCTTATACGGTGCCTGCAGGGGAGAAAGTTTTGATATTTGACAGATATTTTGTAGATAACGTTGTCTATAGTAGGATGAATGGGGTTGAAAAGGCTAGCTATTCTGAGGACCATCATTATGTCCCTGATCTGGTAATTATGCTCAAAGTCCGTAATTATAAAACATGGAAAGATAAATTTGTTGTCAAAGGAGATGAGAACATTAGAGAGCCTGCTGTTTTGTTTAACGAAGTTCAAAAAGAATTACAGGATGTGTTAAGAGAATTACAGGATAATGGAAAAATAAAAAGATATACTATAATTGAGGGTTTGAGCGAAGACACCCATCAAAAAATAGTTGATGTTATTTCTGAGTTGATATCGGGTTCTTCCTAGCATGTTCTAATGCTTCTAAAAATAAGCTATCATTATTAATTTGTGGTAATTCCTTTCGAGCACCGATATCTATCAAATCCCCATCAATATTAATACGAACTTCTTTAGGATCAAATCTGAGTTTGAAATCTCCTAGATCTATAAGTGTCATTCTTTCTGTTTCGCCTCCTCGATCCATTCTGCAATATAACCTGCTACGGCAGCTAAGAAATTATGTCTTCTTTCATTTTTCCTCCTATCTTTAATACTTTCTTCATCAAATGGTTTGGCATCCCATGCAAGTCTTATTCCTTCTATGGTATGTTTATTCATCTCGTTTTCTAATAATAATTGAATTGTATTATTTGCACACCTTTTAAAATCTTCAAATTGTTCTGGAGTCATTTTGTTGTTATTATTAGTGGTCATTTTCTTTCTTCCATCCTCTTTAATCTTTCATCTATCTCATTTATTCTCTTAGCTCTAGCGATACCAAATACTATTGTTGTTACGAAAGAGATTCCTAATAATATCCATAACCATTCTGGCATTTTATTTTTTTACCTCTTCAGCCTTATCAATTATATCCATTATTTGTTCAGATGTTACCAGCTCTTTATTTATCATTAATTGTATCAGGGTTATCATTACCAATTTATCTTGATTATAATCCATCACTCAAAACCTGCAATGTTTTCTGTCTGGTCGTCAATAACAATCCATGCTTCGTAATATTTTCTTGATTTAACATATGCCCGTTCTATTTTATCCATTTCTCTTATCCCTTCAAGCACCGACAAACCTTTCACAACAAACAAAGAATCCTTTAATTCTTTATTTATTGATTTTTCAAGTTCTTCCTTGGTATCTGCTTGTATCCTTAATATTTTTTGTACCATATAGATTAGTTAACCTGTAAGTTCAACATGGTTATATATCTAACTATTATTCTCCAGTAAGCACCGAAAAAATCAAACTATATATTAATCCAAATCTAATAAACCTTATTGTCAGATAATGAAGAATCGTGTTGTGAGCACCAAACCTATAAGAAAATAATTCCTGGTCATAAAGGAAGTATAATAGTTTGTGGTGAGTGTGACCAACAAATAGATGAATTTAGAGGAGGTCTTTTTGAAAATTGAATAAATACATCTTAACCGATGAAGATATAGAAGAATTACAGTTATATTGTGATAAAGAAAAGGAAAGAAGCTATTATGACTTTGAATTTAAAAGATGTGATGAATTAAAAGATAAATTAGAGAGGTTAAGAAAGAAAGATGTCTAAGCGAGTCCAAATTAAGTGCACTCAGTGTGGAGAATGGAGGATGATTAAAGTGATGAACGGTGCGAAGATGAAGAAGATATGTAATCAGTGCTTACATCCAGAATTGTATAGAGAGGAAGAAGTTTTTTGAGTAACGATGAATTAACCAGATTTCAAAAGGATATAATATTTAGAGATCATATTATGGTTTGTCTAGATTGTTGGTATAGACCGAAATCAATAGAACAGGCAGAGTTACATATTAAAGAAACAGGACATGAGAAAGGATTTGAAAGTAAAACTCCTGGACAGTTACCTTATGGTAGATGGAAAAGAGGTGATTATTTTTGAGTAACAACCATACGACTGACCAATCGTTACTAATGTTAATACATTCACTGGTGTTTGATGGTAAGTTCTATGGTGCGGAATGGATCAATGAACTACAAGGAGACTACTGGTATGATTTATGTTGTGAGATTTTTAAAGACCCAATCTGATTCTAGCAGCTTCAACAGTCTCCAAGTTAATATCGATACCAATAAAATCTCTGTTCATTTTCTTAGCAACTACTCCAACCTTACCAGTTCCACATAGAGGATCTAATATTATACCATTAGGAGGAACTGTAGTATCAATAATGATCCTAGTTAACTGTTCTGGTAAACCGGAATCAAATTCATTAGTAAAATAACTATCTTCTATTGGGTAACTAAATACTGATGTTTTAATGTATTTTGATTTAGTATTGATATAAAATTGGTCAATATCCTTTACATAATGAAATATAAACTCATAATTTTTAAGAAAACCTCTCTCTTCATAGTTCTTTATTATGGTTTCAGTCCTGTGCCATAGTAACTTATCATTAAGATACCAGTCTTTCATAAGCATAAAATATTCAAATATAGCAGGAATGCTTGCAAGGTTCATCTTTGGAGGAACATATAGATCTGCAATCTGAATAAATAGGTTGCCGGTTGGTTTAAGCACCCTCTTACAGACATTACAAAGATCTATAAGATGTTCTATATAGTCTGTAAGTTTTCTCTCACCCCCAATCATATTTTCATTACCCTTTTCATAATAGGCAAATGGGCTAGGGGCTGTATACACTGTATCAATACTATTTTCCTCCATTTGGGATAAGATTTCCGTTGCCGCACCGTGCAAAATCTTCATAAACTTTCAAACTCTGATATCTAATATATATCATGGTAGTGAAAATAGCCTGGGGTATTACTTTCTTCATAACAGGAGCAATAATAGTTATGTTGATATATACATTAACTAATAAGCCATAATATATCTAGATGAAAGAAAAGCTTAAACAACTGATTCAGGACAAATATATGAAGAAAGGTGAATTTTTACTATCCTCCGGTAAGAAATCCAATCTTTATTTTGACATTAAAAGTTTGATGTTAGACCCTGAGGGTGCACCTCTCATTGCACAAGAGATGGAGAAGCTCATAACATTGGGTAATGATGAAGTTAAAAAAATTATAGTACTTGGTGGTCTTG
This sequence comes from Nitrososphaeraceae archaeon, assembly GCA_021155845.1. The sequence goes on along the minus strand of JAJNBK010000002.1, from coordinate 4,238 downwards.
AATTGGGTGCAGCCCTTCTTGCACCGCTAATGGCTTATAGAGGTTTTCAGACTTTCGTATTACGAAAAAATGCTAAAAATCATGGGTTGGATGATGGAAAATTAATAGGATTTGTGAATTGGGGGAGTCAGGTGATGTTAATAGATGACGTTATTACTACTGGTAACAGTGTAAAATACTGCGAAGAAATGCTGTACCATGTCTGCAACCCGTTTGGGACCGCATGTGTTATTGATAGGACTGGTGAGAGTAGCGAGAATAGAAAAGGAAAGTATTTATCTCTATTTAGGGAAAGTGATTTCTTATAAGCAAAATGATTATAGACATGAGAATCAAAACCTGTAAGCACCGCTGTCATTTATTAGAAGGATATGTAGGGATGAAGAGGATAAAGTTCGGTGCTGAGATGGGCTACAAGAAATGTGTTACCTGTGAATGTCACTTTTTCAAGACTGAGAGCATATACTGTGAATGCTGTAGTACAAAACTAAGAGTAAAGAACCCTCGCCGTACTACTTCTACCAAAGAAAAAGCACAAAGATTCCTGATGGAGATATCTCAATGAACACCGAACCAAAATGTCCTGGTTGTGGTGGAAAATACAGAATAATTAATGAGAAATGTTTAGACTGTATGAAAAGATATCATTATTATAAATACCGCACTCATAGGGGTTTAGAAGAACAATTTTCTTTTCTTGGTGATGACTAAAAAAATGAAATGTCCTGGTTGTGGAAGATATTATGGAAATAGGTATATTTATTTTGTAGATAATAAAACATTTGAAGTGAAATATTGTGAAGATTGTGGTAGGTTATTAGAATGGAAGTGAGCACCGTTGTTCATCTGTAAAAATACCTGCTTAACCTCCTCGAAGAAAGCAGGAGGGTTTCATGGTAACTACACAAAATATCCTGTTTCCAAGTGTTTACGATGTATGGTTACTTATAAGAGGATCGAGTATGAGGGAAATACATGTGAGTGTTGTGGGAATAGGTTGCGTATGATGCCTAGGTTTAAAGGACGTAGAAAATCTTATGATTGATGTCGATAACCACCACGAACCAAGGATCCTTATATGGTTTGACGTAGTAAAAAATAAAATAACAAGTACAGATATACCCGTAAAAGAAAAAGATTTCTTAGAACATGAAAAATGTAATCACTATTATACGGTTCATTTTCATAAGACAAGTAATCTTATCTATATTAAAAAACATATCAGGGGATCTATTGTTATCTCATATATAGATCAATTCTGCTGTACACCTCCTAGAAATAAAGATGATATTATCTATGTGGACTGCAACGGTATAAGGGCGAATATCTATGGTTGATGACATAATAAACCAACTACTAAGAATGGAATCTGAAAAATGTGATGCATTCAGACTTTTCAATAAACTATCTTTTTTTGAGCTGGGTGATATTACATACGAACAGTATCTAACTGAAGAAAAAGAAATAATGAGAAAGTCGATAGAAGAGATGAAGAATATCTACAGATATATATCTCCAGTGAGTACCGAGAAGTTATTATATGACATATTATAATACCAACAAACTAACTAATCTTTTCAGCACCGACGATATACAATTCGATGAAAAGACAACATGTGATAAATGTGGTGGAAAAAGGTTTAGGTACACATCATTATTAATAAAGCCAGAAGATATTCAAATCACATTTCATTGCATAGATTGTGAGAAGGATTTTTCAATACCTGCAGAGTTAGAAGTAAAAGAGGAAGAAATTATTAGAAAAATATTGGTTGTAACCGATATAAGTGGGAGGGTGGGTGAGCACCGTTAAATGACCATACAAACAAGAACAGAGACATATTATTACTGCACCAGATGTGACAAAGAATATGCAGAAGAAGATAAGGAAGATGGATTGGTATGTATCAGTTGTACCAATTTACAAGATGGAGAAGAAGGAGAACTAGGCTGTCAGAGCTGTATGCACCGATGCTTTGAACCAAGGCCAGAAAAAATAAGATCCCATTTACAGGGCTGTGGTAGGTGGTTCTGCAAAGATTGTACAGGTTCTACCATATTCTTTGATGGGTGGTATCCCTCCATACTATGCAAAGAATGTATTACAAAATACGGTCTGGAAAAGTTTTATGGTGACGATGGCGGTGAGGCTCTATGGAACCAGATTCAGAATTGGAGGATTGCAGAATTTGGTAGTAATCCGAGAAGGGAAAAAGATGGAAAGAGAATCAAAGAGGGAGAGATACAGCAGAAAATATTTGAAAAATTCTATAGGCCTATAAAACGTAGTGAAAGAAATAAAAATAATAAGTTGAAACCTTTTCTTTTATCTTCTGACGACAAAGGAGAATGGAATAGAAATGATTTTTTATCTAATGATATGGTGAGCACCGAGTAAAATTGTCCTTCAAATTTGAATTCAAAATAGACTATGAGAAACTCACCTCCTTGTTAGACACTTTCCTAAAGAGCCATAGCGATGAGTTGACTTCCATAATGGGTAAGTGTTTGGTTTTACAGCAGCAACAGTCTCAGGCTGAAGTAATTCCTCAACAACCTATAGTGCAGTCATTACCGATACCACAACCTCCTCCTGAGCATACTTCTCAACGTCCTCCTTCTTCTACTACTCAACCTCAAGTCACCGTGTCAGCACCGGACCTCAAGGTAGACAACAGACCCTTAATAGGAGATACAATACCAGAGGATCCATTATCCAATCTCTTCAATTCTTCTACTAATAACAATAATAATCCAACAAGATACCAGGATAGAAATAATTCTAACCAACAGCGTAATAATCCTAACAACAAAAAAGGATGGAGAAATTTTTAATTGGTTCAGAAAAAATTAAGACGAGATAATATTAAAAAATTCAAGGAGAATGTAAATAAATATCGATATGAGAATTTACCAAATGATTATCCTGAACCCAAATGCCTGTCGGACCAAGGACTTTTATGGCTAAGATATGGCATGTGGAAGCTAACAGATTTTTATGGTAGAAACTTTCTTGCTAAGAAATGGGACACTGTAGATTATCTTAGTAAGGTGGTAGGAGAAACAGATTCTATAATGGCTCGGACAGAAGAGCAAAGGGGAGAGAAATTTGAGGATTTCTGCGTGAGGCTGTATAATGATATCATTCGTGGTAACATGGACTATACCAACAGACCTATGGTGCCGGCGGTAGCGGCCTTGTTGTATATATGCTGTATTGTCTATGGAGTTCAGACTACTCAGAAGGACATTTCACAGATTTATAATACTACAGAAGCCACTTTAAGGAAATTTTATCATGAAATGATGACAAAAATAGATAAAGGAGAAATAACAGATGCCTTGTAATAATATCTGTCAAAGATTTTTAAACAATATAGCTAGATGGTATGGAAGAACATCTACGGGTGCTAGGAGTTGGAAAGGTAGCAAGGATTGTTATGACGACAGGGTATATGATTTTAGGGTGGCGAACAGGATTCCTAACAGCACATTGGCCCCATTGGCCGAAGAGTATACCAGATGTACCCGATGTGATATTGTTTTATTGAGGTCCAAGTTTCCAAATGGTTGCCCCTGTTGCGGTAATACTAGATTATCAAAATCCCATAGAAGGTCTGGGCGAGATAATTATTCTACAAAGCGGTATTAAAACCGGTAACACTTATACTAGAAAATTGTGAGGGTTTATGTAAACATCCGTATACCCCCTGCCTCCGGCTATATTGTAAAGTTCTGACGAGGTAGAAATATATAAGCATTATGCTTGTTGTTACTATAGTACATACCATAATAATAAATTGTTATGAGTTTAATAAATGTTATTAATTATAAGCTTGGTTCTTGGAAAGAACAAGCACGACATTATTAACCTACCTCAAAACTGTTACCAATAAATAATTTGTGGTGTTACTACTTTGTTAAATATATACAAACAACATCAATACTAATCAGTACGTTACTCTATTACTCTCGATGTCTAGCATCTCGACTTTTGACAGCGACCAATGCCTATTTTCTTAGGTGACTAGCTTGACCGCTAATATACCATAAATCTATAAATATATACACTGAGCTGATCGTGGTTAGCACAGCTTAAATTTTATAGGTGTTTATTTTATACCTACTTAATTAATGAATAAAAGGCTTATAAGTTTTACTTTTTTTAAAGTGCTTAAAATTAATTAATTTAATTTACTTTAGTTTAATTAATTTATTCTTTTAATTTAATTTAATTT
>JAJNBK010000186.1 GCA_021155845.1 Nitrososphaeraceae archaeon | reverse complement strand
ATTGTTCTTATGTCTAATTTATCTGGTTCACCATACATTTCAACCGCGTCATAGCCCTGGTATACCAATCTATCAAGTGTTTTTTCTATGGATTCAATAGCTCGGAAAGACGAAAGTGTAATAGAATATTTAAAAGTCATCTGTCAGTCAGGATCCTACACATTATTACCTTAAGATCAAGAAACCAGATCGATTAAGTATTTTCCAATATCCACACAGCCAACAATTTCTTGAGAATTCTTCGAAATGACCGATTTTTGATTTGATACATAGAGTGCTAGTCCTTCTTCTGTAGCATTATTAGGAGGTCTTCCATGAGATGCTCTTATTTTATAAGGATTGAGTGATATGGACTTTGTGTTTGGATCAATGAAAAGTTCTGCAGGATCATATCCAGGTTTGCGATGTATATCAACGGACCTAGCAAAATTAGGAGCTTTTTCATTTTCGTACCACCAATAATAACTAAACCATGTGTCTTTATTAGCTACTACAATTAGATCACCACTACGTTCGTGATTAATTTTCAATGTCTTCATATCTACAATTAGATCACCACTACGTTCGTGATTAATTTTCAATGTCTTCATATCTTCACCTGAAAGCACTCTTTCTACTCCTTCAATTTTTTCAAGTACTCTTTTAATTTGTTCAGCAGAAGCATTGTTTATATATACATGTGCTATCTGATGATCGACCATAGCAAATGCTTTACTAAATTCAAAATCTATGTATTCCTTGTCATTTATTGTTCTTACAGAAAGTAAACCCGCATCCCTAAGTTTCCTGTTCAATGGTATATGATATAGAACATCATTGAATCCGTACTCAGAGAATATAACAAATTGTGTATCATCTTTAATACCTAAATCTATTGTTTTTTGTATTACTCCTTCCACCAACTCATCCGCTCTTTTCAAATCCTCTCTTACCTCATTACTATTCTTTCCGAACCTTTGAGCTGAATAATCAACATGAGGCATATAAGTAAACATGAGATTAGGTCTTTCGTTTTCAAGCGTATCACATGCTGCCTGCATTATCCAATTACTCGATTTGTAAGATGCTAAAGGACCCCAATAAGTTGCAAGGTTAAATTCGCCATATTTTTGCTTTAGGGCTTCATAATAACCAATGGGTTTAGAATAGCACCACATCACCATGCCATCTTCCATATGTAGAGGTCTGGGAGTAACGACGATATCTGATTTAGAATACAAAGTATTTTGGCCGAATAAGACAGCAGTTTTGATTGAAGATCTGTTTTGTCGTTTCGCGATATCCCAGATTCTTTCAGCTTGAACTAAAGAACTTGATTGCTCCCAGAAAGAAACAGTATAATTGGCTTTATCATATAATCCATTAGATATTATACCATGTTGGTTGGGATATTGTCCTGACAGTAAACTGGCTTGAACTGTACATGTCACTGCAGGAAAGACAGGTTCCACTTTAAAACTCACTCCTTCATTTGCAAGCTTTGCAATATTTGGAAGTAGATTCGAATTTAGGTGACTTGATTCTAACCCAACGATATCAAGGATAACAATATGCCTTACCAATAACCTCGCTCCATCTTGGTTGTAAATACCAACATATATCTTTAAAATATTTTCTCCTAAGTGGGATAATATCTATTTTCAGAAAGATTGACGTATTACATTTGGACTAATCAATCGCAATATACATGTGCTAGTATATACATGTGTATAACACAAAGCAATAACAATAATCGGCGCTTGCCTTCATATCAACCGGTTATTAAATAAAAAAAAACCAACGTGTTTGTGTCAAAGTTAATATTATAATGGCTGTTGTAAAGAAAAAGAGAAGAGTTTGAGTTTTCGAGACAGGCCTTCGATCAACTATAATAACTGATTGTTTATATTCATTCTGAGATCAGTTATAACTATCTTCACACTAAAATGCTAAATTATTATAGCCGAGTCGGTAGCCGCGTATCCCAAAAAAAGGACTGTTAATAGTTCATCAGAAAATCACTAAAATGTATTTGATAATCTAATTGTTGATAGAGTAATAGTAATAAGATATGTTCATTTTTTGCTATGATTGGCTCTGTTAACTTAGCATTTTCTGTTACAAAATCCGTGAATCCTATTCTATCTTTTTTCATGTGCAGATACGATACAAGAAATATATTCTTAACCAATTGTCAAAATCTTGTTTGTCACAATTGTGGTTTTTACATGGAAGGTTATCATCGAAGCATATGCAGTCCTGTCTCTGATCTGTTGCTGAATGAATCTTTCCATGATATTTTTGAGTTCTGTTCTATAGATAACATGTGCATGTCTTAACCATCTGCAAACATCATTATACGAGTGAGCACACTATCAGTAAAGATAGGCTTATTTCCAAATCTTGTTCTTATCTCTGCCTAAAGAACTGATAGCATACAAAAATTGTTCTTTCTCTTGAAATGTGAAATAGCAAATACACATGCAGATTTGGTTCATCATGGGCTAACCATAGCCAGTAATCTTGACCATTTATCTTTAACAAGGTTTCATCTACAAATATTTTCTTGATTTCTTGTTTTCCTACTACAAATCTCTGTCTGTTAATGCAGAGTATTTCTGTACCCATTTCCAAATGGAAACATGCTTGGTCTCTTTGTGATTGGTTCTAATATGATTTGGATGCAAACCTATAACTTCTGGAACTGAAGTACAGGTACGTACCATATGCAGCTATGGTAGGATGTGTCCTTATACGTTTAACTGAATCTGTAGAATGTAAATGACACATCATGCTTACATAATTCCAGAAATATCTAGAACAACTTTAGGTTAACAGAGCCCCTATGATTTTCTTAATAATTTTTATACAAGTGACCTGCCAATAATTGATTGTACTATTATGTGATTCGAATTCTAGGAAAGTTATATTGTAAACGCCTACTGATCTTTAATAATCAAGTCTATCACTGAATCTGCCAAGGATCCCTATAATTATATAGTCTCAGAGTATTAAATCATATGAGAATATTCCATTACCTATATGATATCTTTCAGGTTTTTTCACTATATTCTATATAAGAACTCTTAAATCGAGCTTATTTGATTCCTTTTTGAAAATGATAGCATTTGAGGTAAATTAGGCAATATTAGTATAATATCTCATAAAGATATTCATAGGCTCTTTTCGCAGCCTCGTTTGGATTATGTTGATAAGGGTAAAGTTCTACCGTTACAAAACCTTTATACCCAATTGTTTCAATTGTTTTTAAAACTGATCTGAAATTAATTGATCCTTCACCAGGTATTAGGTGATTGTGTATCCTATTAGTAGCAATATCTGCTAGATGGAAATGCTCAATATATTCACATAACTTGCAAATCATTTCAGCCGGATCTTCACCCACACAATAAAAGTGACCTATATCAAAGTTGAGTCTTACATGGTTAGTGTTTAAATTTTTAATGAAATTCAAAAACTGATTAGAGTTTTCAAGTAAAAGATCTGGTTCTGGTTCTATAAGTATTTTTATATTTTCTTCTTCAGCAATTGGAGATACTCTATTCAAACCCTCCATGAATAATTTTTCGAGGTATTTTACATTAGTATTTTTTCTTTCATTGATTGGTCCTCCAGGTTCCGTCGACAGATTTTTTGCCCCAACTTTTTTCGCTAGTTTTATACAATTAACAGTATGTGTTATACGTAATTCTCTTGATTCCTTGTCATCTTCAATCCACGACGGATGATAAACATCTGAAATAGAATAGAGTGTAAAAGCGTTTAGATTA
>JAJNBK010000185.1 GCA_021155845.1 Nitrososphaeraceae archaeon | reverse complement strand
TGTATTGAATAATGCTGAATTATTAGAAAATGAAATGATTGCAAAAATTAAGCAGTTGAAAAATTCTACCGACGCATCAATGGATGCCTTTCACAAGAATTATCATGAAGGTATAATAAATGCATTATTTCCTACACCAACAGGTAGCGACCTATTTTTTCAAATAAAAAATACATTGATTCATCAGCTAACTGATGGTGAGAAAGAATATGCTAGACACTCAGAGGAATACAAGAAGTATATTCATTCAAAAATAGAGGATTTCTATAAGAATGCAGCTAGTCTTTTACAAGACTGGCTGTCAAAAGATAATTTCAATCTACCCTTCGCATTAACATCAAATTTATTGAATGTAGTAGAAGTATCTATTGATCAGAATGATGATAACTCTTATAGGATTTCCCGTACGAGTAGTATAACAATACAAAAGAAAAAAGCAGTAAAATTTGCCGACACTGCTATTGACGATCGAGCCTCTTATCTTTTCTATTCGTTTATAATTGACGTTTCCTCTATAGAATTTTGGGACCATAAAAGAAAAGTTTCAGATCTTGGTATAGAGGATATGCTAATACCGGTTGGCTTTAAAACTCCGATATCTGAAAAGTTGAAGAGGTCATTTCGATTTGTGTCTCGTGGTGAAGATGATCAAACTCCTATGGAAAAAGATCCAGAATTCGTTTCTGCCGATGATTATTATCTATCTTACTTAAAATTAGAAGGTGGCAAGACACTTTTTTTAATACTTGCTGACGATGCTTCAAAACTAGATGATAAAGTCATGAAGATCCATTATGACATGGCTGATTGGTATCAGAATGATTTTAATGATAAAGTTGATGATGTTTCTGCAAAGGCTGAATTTTATAAGAGATTGATCTCTGAAGGAAAAGTGCCTAAGATTGATTATATTCAGGATAAGGAAATCCGCAGGTTAAATCTATTCCAAAAAGAATTTCTGCAATTTACTGACATATCTAAAATATTTCTCCTTGGTAAAGTACTAACAGATAAAATGAATAGCATTTTAAATCCAAAAGCGATTGCTTCTCATATAAAACTCGAATCAATCAAAGTAGATGATAAAGATGCAATAACGGTTAATAGAGATTCTGCAAAATCACCATCATTACTTTATAATGAAGGATTGGTAATATCATTTTTAGAATCTGTAGCCACAGGGTTTGCTCCTTTAATATTAAAATTGAAGACTAAGAGTCCAGTTGAAGGAGAATTAATTCTTCGATATGAAACAGGTGATAGACAGAGAGAAGAATACGTAGTAAGAACTAAGGAAATAAATTCGCAGTTATCATCTACTAATGAGGGTAAAAGGATATCGAGTATGCTCGGACTTTCTAACAACGTTTCGTCAGATATGACAAGATCATCACATTCTACTACGTCATCGACTACTTCTACAAGGACCTGATCTCAAAACAAATACTGATAAAGCTAACTCAATCAATGGATTAGTTCTTCCAACAAGCAGGCAAGACAGAGTCTGCGGTGGGTCCAGGACAACTTTTAGGTTTGTAGATTACCATAAAGATAGTTAAATACAAAGAGATATCTGCAATAATTGTTACTTGTCTTTTTAGTCTAAATTTACGTGTTTATTTAGTGACCTCAAGGATTATCACAATTCATAATACATATAATTGAATATTCACTGTAGAATAATCTCTGAATTATTGAAGATGACAGAAGAATACATATAGTCAATTAATATGATACTAATTGTGATTGCCATTCATTGTGGTCAGCACTTAATTCAAATCTATTAACGCAATATTAGAAGATATCATCGATATTCTAATTTTATATGTATATATTTCTTTATTACCTTTTGAAGTTAAATTGCCTGAGAAATTTATCCATAAGCAATGAAATACATAAATCAAGAAAAGTCATGAGCAGTCATGAGCAAACATAACAGAATGCCTTTAATGAGTACCTTTTTTATACTTTTGTAAATATCATATTCCTGCTATTATTTGCCTTAGTGAGTAATGAACAAATAGACATGAGAACAACACTTACTGTAACAAACGATACCACCCATACGAAATTCTGATTTTTCATAATCATTATGATATAGCCAACAATTAAAGGACCCAAGATTAGACCAGCATCACCTATCATTCTATTGAATCCTATTCCTTTTGTAACAAATGAACTTGTACGTAGGTAGCTACTGTTCTTATTATTAGTGTTGATGGATTTTTTAACCTTTTCTTCAACCTTTTCGGCAGCCCAAGCAACGCTTTGGCCAAAAAATCCTGAAGTAATGCCAAGTATAATGACAAGAATAAGCATCTGAATCATTAAAGTTGTAAAGGGAATTATGATGATTATGAAAGAAGCCACAAGAATACTAATTATGAGTGGCCACTTCATTCCATATCTGTCAGTCAATTTTCCCGAAAAGAAAGAGGCGAATAAATTTGCTACTGATGCTAATGTAAAAATAAACCCAACACTGACTACTGAAAGGTGTAAATTTTCATAGGCAAAAAGTGGGATTGCCATTGTATAAATACCCGAACGCAAAAATGCAAATCCAAAGGTTGCAAGACTTGCGCTGTTTATATAGATTGATATATTACGAATGATTCCAAAAGATTCGGAATCAAGATTATAGTTATTATCAGCACCATTTGTTATAAGATGAAACTTACCTTTGTGTTGGATAAAAAAAACAATTATCATTGCAACTACTAAAACTGCAGCATAGGCGAAATAAGAAGCATTTAGGCCGTATGTACTAGCAATGAATGCACCGAACATCGGACCAATTGTAATTCCTGTCATCATAATAGATTGATATATTCCCATTACCGTTCCTCGCCTTGATGACTGATTGGAAAGCAAGACATAGGTAACAGCAGCATTAACATATATCGAAGAGCCGATGCCTTCTGTGACGCGCATTAAGAATAGTATCCAATAATTAGGTGCAATTCCGGCGAATATTGATGATACAATTTGGATTCCCAGACCTATCTTCATTGTTTTGCTAATAGAGAGTCAACGACGGCGTCACCATAGTCGCGCCCATCATGACAATGAGCGAAATTAAAGATACTGCCATAATACTGTTAGAAAAATTTCTAAGAATTACTATGAACTAACTATGTTAATATTCACCTATATATCTTAGGAAAATTTATTTAGGTCACTATTAGCGGCAAGTTTTAACTCTAGGAATTAAATTATGTGATCATAGCAATCTACAAATGCCCGCATAGTCTCGATACTCGGCAAAACTTTCAAAGCCCCCATTTTGGAATTTTAAGTAGTCATAGACTCACTAATCATTTGACTTATCTTTTGTAAATGCATGGCTAAATCCTTTAAAACTTCAATTTTTCTCTTGGGATAATTTGCAAAACGAAGTACATTATCTATAAATATATCAATTGAAATGACTTCCTCACCTAGTACTTCTATTCCTTTACAAGTAAATATGACTTGGCGGGCTGGCCATCTTCGATGCCGTTTAAAAAGTAATTTTGTGTTTGCTTCATAGCGGAACTTGCCTTACGATAATGTTCTTTTATTATTTCTGTTTCATTAGCAATTTTCTGTTCTAATAAGCTCATACTATCGATAAGATCATTTATTCGCTGTACGCAATCAGAATCCGCTGAAGACAAATGGTTACTATCCTTTAATATTTTTAATTACTGCTTTATTATACAACTAATTAACCTAATATGAACTAGGTTGAATTAGTTTAATCTCTATTCAACCTTTACTACCTCTTTATTATCTTCCTGTTCATCTAATTTATTTAGTTCTGTCATCAAGAACTGTTTATACTTACTTCGCTCTTGTTCTGTCATTCTATCAAGATTAGAGCTCAAAGTTGAGCCTATAGTAGATATTCTATCAATAAGATCCATCGCCATGAATCTTCCAATGTTGCCGACTCTCAGCATAACATCTAGTTGTTTTTGTAAAATATTATGAACTGATTCT
>JAJNBK010000184.1 GCA_021155845.1 Nitrososphaeraceae archaeon | reverse complement strand
TGCTGTAGGCCAAGAATTCGTAATAGCTTTAAATAAACACCCATGGTTTGAATTAACTTGCATTGCTTCATCTGAGAGATCTGCAGGAAAGAAATATGTGGATGCACTCCGGGATCCGAATTCTGGAATCCTGAGATGGCATAATAAAGAGCAAATTCCAGACTATATACATGATATGATTGTTAGTAAAGTTGAAGAAATAGATGCAAAAAAATTTGATTTAGTATTTACTGCACTTGAATCAGACGATGCAAAAATAATAGAACCTAAATTTGCGCAATCAGTACCAGTAATCAGTACTGCTGCTGCTTTTAGATATGAAAATGATGTTCCAATATTGATTCCAGGTATAAATGATAATCACATAGAATTGCTGAATGTTCAGAGGAAGAATAGAGGATGGAACGGATTCATATCTCCGCTTCCAAATTGTACTACGACTGGTTTAGCAATTACTCTAAACCCAATCTTGAATGCATTTGGAATAGACGATGTTTTCATGACATCTATGCAGGCATTGTCAGGTGCTGGAAGATCTCCTGGTGTTATTGCTCTTGATATCATGGATAATGTAATTCCGTACATTCCAAAAGAGGAGGAGAAAGTCCAGGTAGAAACAAAGAAGATTCTAGGAACTTTGAATTCCAAATCTATTGTTCCTGCGTCGGTCAAAGTTAGTTGTACATGCACTAGAGTTCCAGTATTGGATGGACATACAGAAAGCGTGTTTGTGAAAACGAAAAACCAGGTGGAACCAGACGAAGTAAAGGAGGAAATGTTAAAGTTCTCAAAATCTGCTACAGCAAAAAAATTACCGTCCACTCCAAAAGAGTATATCATTGTCTATGATGATCCGACAAGACCCCAACCGCGTATAGACAGAGAGATCAATGACGGAATGACAACATTTGTAGGTAGATTGAGAAAGGATACAGTATTTGATAATGGTGTCAAATATATCTTGCTATCACATAATGAGAAAATGGGCTCGGCAAAGGGTGCTGTGTTACTTGCAGAATTATTAAAGGACAAAGAGATAATATAATTTTTTTATTATTATAAAAAAAACAATTAAATTTGAAATTAATAGGTTTATTAATCCCCAAATTGAAGATATAATAGGATAATTAGATGGGAAGAATCGATGATTTAGATCTAAAGATTTTAAGCGAACTTTCCAAAGATGCGAGTATTTCTGTGCCACGGCTCTCAAAAAAAATTAATATCAATGCTTCAGTTGTTTATAGTAGAATCAAGAGACTTTTAAAGAGGGGGCTAATAAAGAAGTTTACAATAATTATCAATGATGAGGCTCTCGGTTTCAATGTAAGATCTCTCACTGGGATTAATATGGATTCTAAATTAAGAGATAATGTCCTTAATGAGTTATTCAAAATTCCAGAAGTGCGCGAAATTGCAGAAGTAACAGGCAGATTTGATATTTTAGTTACAATGACCGCCCGTTCCCTTGATGAAATACATCAACTGATTTCAGAAAAGGTCGGTCATGTTGAGGGAGTTCAAAAAACAGAAACTTTTATCGAAATGAGAAAGACTGCTCGAGAAATAATTTATCCGACGTCTATATCCAAATAGGATTATCTACTGCTTTTGAAAATTATAAATAACCACATATTCTCTTATAAAGGGTGATACCCTTAATTTGATACCACAGCTGACAGTAGGTAATACGGTCAGAAATTATTATGAGCTTACAAAACCAAAGATCTGGTATCTGCTAGTTTTCACAGCATTTGGAGCTGCGCTTACTGCATCTTTATTATTTAATATTTCTATTCAGCCATTAACTTGGCTCTTGCTTATTGGTGGAGTGGCTGCTGGTTCCGCGGCCGCTGATACGCTGACAGGGTACAATGACCGAGATATTGATGCAATTATGGATAGGACAAGGGGCAGACCAATTCCATCAGGGAGAGTTTCACCACAAAACGCACTTATATTTGGTTTAATCCTAACAGCAATTTCGTTAATATTTTCATGGTTTATCAACATCTGGGCTTTTGCTCTCATGGCTTTTGGATTGTTTGATAACATTATTGTATATAGCAAATGGCTGAAGAGGAGAAGCCAGATAAATATTATTTTAGGAGGTTTTTCAGGTGCCGCTCCTGCAATGATCGGCTATGTCACCGTAACTACTCAAAATATTGAGATTGGTTTGGTTATGGCAGGTCTTGTTTTCTTATGGATTCCAACCCATATATGGAGTCTGGCGCTACATTTCAAGAGGGACTATACAAAAGCAGGTATTCCAATGCTTCCAGTAGTTTCTAGCGAGAAAAAATCAGTTCGCATAATTGCATGCACAACATTGATGATGGTAGCCTTCAGTATACTTCCATTCTTTTTTAACCAATTTGGCCTAATCTATTTGATTACCGCAGGTATTTTTGGTGTAGCAATGATAGGTGTATCAATATGGTTATTAACCAAGCCTAGCGAGAAAGTGTCTTGGATCGTATTTAAATTCTCGAGTCCTTATTTGACTGCACTTTTTATTGCATTTATGATAGATGCATTCTTCCGTTAATTTATGCTATCAGGCTACCTTAAAGCTAAACAAATATATAAAATACATAAAAAATCTGTGTACGTGAGCTAAAGAGTTATTCGATTATCTTTCTATAAGTGAAAGCTATACATATGTTACTTATTAATTAAAGTACTTGTGACAAAAAAGAATGAAATTAGTTCGGTTTTATGCCCTTATTGTCAATCGAAATTTAAAGATAAGTTAGATCTCTCAAAACATATAGATAGGATACATACTGGTTCGGGTTTGCTAGAAGGTGACAAACGACAATGGTAAAAATTACACAAAATTATGTTGCTGTTCAAAATAAAGTATCAGTCAAGTGGTTAAAGAGATTCATATTAAGAAAATAACCTGAAAAAGATTGTAAAGAAATAGATAGAATTTTTTGATAACTACCCGGCTCTTGATCCAAGTCTTTTCCTACTATCTCTAACTTTGATCTTCAATTACAATCATGGTCAATGATGCTTTAATTTTATCAATTCTTCTTATATGCCAAGTAATAATTTCTCTTAATTTATCTTTTGTGTCTGATTTAACTTTTGCAATTATGTCATATACTCCATATACTTCACTAACTTCTATTACCTCAGGTATTTTCCTCAATTCATTGATAATTTCTTCCTCAGATCCAAGATCACAATTAATTAATGCATATGCTGTTGGCACATAATGGATATCAGATGATG
>JAJNBK010000429.1 GCA_021155845.1 Nitrososphaeraceae archaeon | reverse complement strand
TTTTAGGTTAGCATACGGTGGTCTATCTCATGATTCCTTTACCACATATGAGTTGGGTGAATCTACAAAGATGTATCTCAACCTAGAATTATATATTAATAACAATAATAATCAACAGGATAAAATCAACACAAGACATTTTGGTAGGATAATCTTCCATACTGAAGATATAGATAGACTATATTCGTATATGAAGAATAACCAAAACATCTCAAAGATGATATGTTTTGAAAATGAACCTACAGACGCTCCATGGGGTGAAAGATACTTCCATATACGAGAACCAGATGGTTATCAACTATCATTTGCGATGCCAATAAAGAAAAAGTATCAAGGCCAGAAACAATAACTCTTTAGAGTAACACCTCCGTTAACCTTGACTATTTTAGCATATTTTTATTCTTCTTTTTTGATATTCGGCTATAACATCTCAAAACAATACACAGTATAATATCTTCTTGCCATAAATTATTCTACAACCTTTTCAAGGTTCAATTTTCAGATTATACCATTTTCATTTGGAGATTTTTCACAAATATTTACAAATCATAGCTAAGAATAGGAAAAAGAAAAGAGCATTAGTTATATCTTATATAATTGTATACATATATGTAAAAGTATATGGTGGGTTTCTTATTATATCATAAGAAAAACTATTGTGAAGTATGTCATCAAGCATTCAATAGACAGGAAGAGTTGATTAAACATGTCAAGGGAGAACATCACAAACCTATTATGAAATGTCATAATTGTGGGATGCAGTTCTTACATGAAAAAGATAGACTTCATCATATACAAGAAGAAAAGAAAAAGAAAAGAAAAAGAAAATAGATGTACGTAGACACAGATAGAACTAAGTTTCTCTTATTTTATAAGTACTGAAGATTATGCCTCTAAATAGTCAAGATATTATAATCAATATGCAATCAAGAACTTTAATTTTCTATATTATATGAACCAGTCATAGATCCAATTGATTCTCTCACACACATTCCCTTGCTCTATCTCGACCTTATTGTTATATTCAGGACTACATCATCACATCAATGCTGTTTTAAGCGCAATATGTTAGGAAAGTGCTGGACCTATCTATTGGAAACCAAGTTTATTTCAAAGCGAAATTAGTCCTAGTTAAAAGGTCTTAGTTTTGACTTCTGTTATTTATCTATTATTAAAGGTGAAACAAGACCTAGTGAAATTGTATATCAATTATTATAAAATATTGTTTTTCAGTTCTAATGTCTCTAACTTTTATCCTTTCTTCTATATAGTATCAAATTTATTCGATTTATGAGTTTGAGGAAGCTGTTTCTGGTTATTCCCGTAGAATTAGATGACAAGTCTTGTACGCCAAATATTATATTCTAACCATTTTTCTTTTGGTATACCATCTGTATATGAAGTAACCAGCAGCAATTATTGCAATTGCTATAACAAGTGGTTGTAAGAAATAGATCAATAAAGCAGCTATTATGATTAGTACAGCAATGATTATTATGTCAAATACGCTTAAACTTCGTGCCAACTGACATCAATGTTCATTATAACCTATGAATACTTGCTATGATCATTCTATTCGATAATATTATAGTTTTAGACTGAAAGGAGAAAAAAAGTGGCTGAAAACTAGCCAGACATTCAATCCATTTATACTATGATGAAAGAACTATTCAGAAGGAGAGATAGCTACTAATTTTACATTATTGCTAATATATATACAATCAAAAAAGGTAATTATCTACAAATTGAATTGAATTGCAAATAACCACTTATAATTTGCAAGATAATTATAATAACTAAAATGTTTACATTTTTCTAATATTTCTCTATTATTATTTTTCTTATTTCAAGTATTCAAGATGTACTCTTCTTTGAATATTATATACTAAATTGTTAGTCTAGAAGTTAACATATAGGATAATATTAGTTACTTAGAATTATGAGAGTCAAAATTCGTCAACTTTATAATCATAGTAGAAGTTGCAAATTAAATAAAGAACGACGCGACATCATATTTACAGCAAAAATTTGTGGATAAGTAATATAAATTACTTATAAATAGAGCTATCAATTAACTCCTCTGATGCACTTTTGGTAATATTTACAATATACTGTTTAGCTTTCCCAGATAATTATTTTCTCTGCGCCGTTGAAAACTCCTGAAATAAATACTTGCCATCCTAATCCTATATTAGCTAATATTAATACAGATATCATTATCAATATTAACAGTAGCCCCATATCTATATAATTTATTTTCTTTCTTTTTAATAATATGGAACCTTATTCTACGTTCTTGTATAGTTAGAGGTTAAAATAAAAGTAACTATAACTCAGAAGTGGTTTATACCAATCTATTTGCTAAGGCTTCTTGATGTTATAAATTATATGGTGTTGTATGAGATAATTTATTTGAAAATCAAGGAGCATTCCTATCATTTTCTGGTATCTGGTTCATCGTAGACATATTTATCCTTACCAACTAATTCGACGAATGTGACGACGAGTTTGACAATGAATCTGACAATAATTTTGACGATTATGACGAATACTTATATAGAAGAAAATATAATAATATTCGTATAGATGAGGCAACAAGTGCCTACTTATATAAAAGAAGAGGTCATAAGGAAATGGCTAAGTGGTGAAC
>JAJNBK010000183.1 GCA_021155845.1 Nitrososphaeraceae archaeon | reverse complement strand
GATAGCTTTTTGTGACAAAAATGGTATAGCAAAATCTATTGCCCAATGGTTTACAGAGGAACAAAAAGACGAGATCATTGCAAAAATTAAGATGGAACACGATATGAAAGAATATTTTGGTAAGCTGTCGCTTCCAATATAATGTATATTTAGATATGAAAGACTGGACAACATCTTTTTAATATAAACATAGGATAGAACATACAATCTCTACATACATATCAAGAATATGTTCAAACATGTGGTAGGTGTTACCAAAGCTTTAAGATTATCAAAGATATATCTGAGTTTCCATAATTCAATCTATTAATGTTACGACAACGACAATGATTATGAAGGTAACGTATTATTGTTATTATTATTATTTTGCTGGTAACGATGGTTCATTGAAACAGAAAAGATCATTCTAATAGCAGTTAATACAATCAAACGCTCTATTTTAGATAAAGACATCAAATGTAAACAAACAACAGAATCTTTATTAAAATACCATTTCAGTTGTTACTTTTAGAGAAAACTATGCATTACGATGTTAAGAAATATCCTAATGCCAGTGTGAGTGAAAATCAAGATCCAGCTTCGGTTGAAATCAGAGCAAATGCAAATGCAAATACTAGTAAAATAATAGGGATATATAATTACTCACAAAGTTTTAGTTTTCTTGATGGATCTGCATATTTTACGACAACCACATCAAGTGGCGTCTCTCTCTCTATATATATATACGGATGGAGAAATATAGAAAATCTTTAGTAACAAGACAATTATTGTTGTTGTTGATTATGATGATATTATTACTTGATCGGAAAATATGAACAAGAAATTGAAGTAAAGGGACATCTTATTGATTCGATGATACTGACAAAAATTTTTGATAAAGTCATGGATCTTAAGGGTGATTTTCATGTTCTTGAATTTAGCGTAGGAAAGAAAAAGGGAGATCCAAGCTATGCTCGCCTTTTAGTTCGAGGCACAAACCAGCAGCATCTAGATGAATTACTAGAATCAGTCTATAGAGAGGGAGCACAACCCATATCTGTTCAGCAAGTAATGCTTGAACCATCTGTAAAAGATATGGTGATGCCGGATAGCTTTTACAGCACTACCAATAATGCGACACAAGTATTCTACAATAGTTCATGGATCGATGTTGATAATATGATGATGGACAAATGTATAGTATTAGACAGACAAAAAATGAGAGCAGAATGTAAAATGATTCGTGATGTGAAAAAAGGAGACAGCATAGTGGTCGGAGAGCGAGGAGTAAGAATAATTCCACACGAACGGCCGCGGGAAGGTGTAGACATTTTTCAATTTATGAGTAGTAGCAGTTCAAGTGAGCGGCCTACACAGCAAATTGCTCGAAAGGTTGCTAATGATATCTATAAGATTAAAGAGTCAGAAGGAAAAATAGCGGTGGTTGCTGGGCCTGTGGTTGTTCATTCGGGTGCTTCAGAAGCTCTTGCCAAATTAATTAGAATGGGTTATATACATGGATTACTGGCAGGCAATGCTCTTGCAGTTCATGATATAGAGAATTCCTTAATGGGAACGTCATTAGGTATGCAAGTCAATGATGGAACTCTTGCAGTAAGAGGACATAGAAACCACATGCGTGCGATAAATGAAGTTTTTAAATTCGGATCATTAAGAACAATGGTTGAAAAAAAAGTCTTAGTAAAAGGTATAATGTATGAATGTATTATCAATGACATTCCATTTGTATTAGCAGGGTCAATTAGAGATGATGGACCTATTCCTGATGTTGTGACTGATGTTGTCGAAGCACAACGAAAATACAAACAAGTGCTAAAAGACACTAAAATGGTCTTAATGCTATCGACTATGTTACATTCAATTGCTGTAGGTAACATGCTTCCGGCAACAGTTAAGGTTGTTGCCGTTGACATAAGTCAGCCGGTAGTGACAAAACTTCTTGATAGAGGAACTACTCAGGCAATAGGAATTGTGACAGATGTTGGTGCTTTCTTGCCTATGGTTGTACAGCAGTTAGAACAACAGACAATGACATGACAAAACATATTGCTCAACACCATTAATGCCAAAAGTGATGAAAAAAGAAGAAGAACTAGTTTGATTCAGTCAATTTAGTAGTGATTAAATTAAGTGCAATTTTTGGATCTGCTTTTCCTTTTGTTAATTGCATAACCTTACCAAGCAAGAAATTAGCGACATTTGGGTTAGTCTTTGCATCTATAACAGCTGATTTTTCACGCACAAATATTGATTCTACAGCTTCAGCGATAACTCCAGCATCATCTATCTTTGACGCATTAATGTTCGCTGCCAGTTGTGATGGCATTTCGCCAGTCTTTATTATCTGTCCAAGGATCGTTTTTGCAGTGCTTCTATTAATAATATTTTGATCTACTAGTCTAGCCAAATCCGCGACATGTTTTGCTTCAATTTTCAATCCAGAAAAAATAGATCCTTTTTGCTCTGAATCATCTATGAATCCCATTAGATCAGTAACAATCCAATTAGCAATCTCTTTTGGTGACGAATAAATCTTTACCGAGACTTCAAAAAAGTCAGAAATCTCTTTGTTATCAATTAGCACTTGTGCTACATGTTCTGAAAGTTTATAATCAGTAATGAAGCGAACTTTTCTCTCTTCAGGTAATTCTGGCATATTAACTTTGAGTGATGATACAAATTCATTTCCCAAGACGATTGTAGGTATATCAGGTTCAGGAAAGTATCGATAATCCTGTTCTTCCTCTTTTGTCCTCGCCTGTTTAGTTATTTTTCTTAAATCATCCCAATGTCGTGTTTCTGCTTTTATCTCTATATCATGTATGGACATAGTTTTCTGTCTAGTGATTTCATAAGTAAGAGCTTTCTCTACATCTTTAAAGGAGTTAACATTTTTAATTTCAACTTTTTTCTTACCTTCTATTGAAACATTAGCGTCGCATCTAACTGAACCTTCAAGTTTCGTATCACATATTCCTAAATGTTCTATGATAGAACTAATTTTATTCAAAAAAATCCTTACATCTCTTGGATCGGTAAAGTCCGGTTCTGTAACAATTTCAATTAGAGCGACCCCTGCTCTATTGTAATCTATAAGAGTGTAGAAATTTGTATCGCTAGTACCAGTTTCATAAACCAATCTTCCTGGGTCTTCTTCAAGCTGAACTCTTCGAATATAAGTTTTTTTTGATCCAGTATAGTCTAGTTTTCCATCTACACCTATACTACTGATTCCATAGAAGTTATATTGGCTCAGCTGAAAGTTTTTTGGAAGATCAGGATAAAAATAGTTTTTTCTATAGAACCTTATCTTATCTGGAACTGTACAACCTAGAGCAAGCGAAACCATGCCTGCAAGTTCTACAGCTCTTTGATTTAAAAGTGGAAGACTTCCAGGAAGTCCAGAGCAAATTGGACACACATTATTGTTGGGTTTCTTTCCCCTGTAATCAGAATGGCATGAACAAAATAATTTGCTCCGAAGAGCTGTTAATTGGCAATGGATTTCTAGACCGATATTTACTGCCAATACCATTTTATAGGTCAGGACTCCTTTGAATATTATTAGTTGCACTTTCAAAAATTAATGCTGCATCAAGCATTGTTTGCTCCTGTAATTCATTTGCCATTATTTGCAGGCCTATAGGAAGATCATTGCTAAATCCAGCTGGTACTGATATGGCAGGTATTCCGCAAAGATTAGCGATTACTGTGTCGATGTCAATCAAATACATCTTTAATGGATCATCTATCTTATCACCAAATTTGAATGGCAGAAGAGGCATAGTAGGTGCTATCAAAATGTCATACTTTTCAAATAATGATTTCAATTCTTGTTTTAATAACGATCTTACCTTTTGGGCTTTCAGATAATATTTTCCATAATATCCTGCTGAAAGAACATAAGATCCAATGATGATTCGCCTTTTTACCTCTTGGCCAAAGTTACTTCGAACTTTTGAAAAATACATATTCCACTCGTATCCGTCAGGACTTAAATCGAACCCATATCGAATATTATCATATCTAGCAAGATTACTACTAGCTTCAGCC
>JAJNBK010000182.1 GCA_021155845.1 Nitrososphaeraceae archaeon | reverse complement strand
ATAGATTTCTTAATAGATATATCTATCTCATTAATTGCTGGTGTTCTCATCGGTGTAGAAAGAGAGTCCCGAGGCAAACCAGCTGGAATAAGTACACATTCCTTTGTTATTGGAGGATCGATGATTTTTACTTATTTATCTGCATTAGTTGATCCCAACTCAACATCAAGAATTGCTGCCCAACTTGTTACTGGAATTGGTTTTCTAGGTGCAGGTGTAATACTTAAAGGTGAAATTGATGGTAAGCTAGGCGAAGCTGATAGTAATAAGGTTATCAATTTGACTACTGCCGCAAGTATATGGTTTTCAGCAGCTATAGGGATGGCAATAGGGTTTAATTATTATTTAGTGGCAATAGTCTCGATCGCCTTTGCAGCGCTTGTGCCACGTATTCCAAGCATAAAGAAAAAAAGCCGATCTTCAGACACATGATGATGATAATAATAAGCTTTGTTCTTCAAAAGAATTTGGACTTCTTTTTACATATATTTTCTTATGCCTGCTAACTAGTTCAGGTATTTTATTTTATATATATTTCCTAGTCACCAGCTTCTAATAAATTGGGGGATTATAAGACTAGTTCTTGATCAGAAAGTATTAAGAATTAAATCATCAGAATATTTTTATCACTTATTACTTTACTCTCTTTATTACCTATAACTTCATCGATTTTTAAATAATTGAATCTGAAATTGCTTTATTGTTCTTCTACAATTTGGGGGTCCTGTTTTAATTTTTTCTACACATATTCATTAATTTTTTCTACACATATTCATTATGATTATAAGTAAGGGATCAGTTTCAGATATATCGCTTTTAACTCAAGATATAATAATCCTTAGCATATCAACTACAGTTGCATTTGTATATATATTGTAGTTTAATGTCATAGTTTCTATAACATACGAAAAATTAAGCATTTGCCATTACAAAAAATAATAATAATAATAGTAGGAGTAGGATCAGACTTTTGAATTTTTATTTCTATTGAATTTCAGTTCTGGTTCCATCAGTATTATATCTATAAACTTTTCCTGCTTCTTCATCTGCTGTCTTTTTATGTGAGCCATCACAGAAGGGCTCTGATTATTACTTAATCCGCACATACAGATCCACTTACTTGCATTTCCTACTTTGACTTCGATCGGTCCTCTATCTTCTTTTCTAACGAGTCTTGCCATGGAAGATAGAATTCATACCCTCTATTATAAATTTGGTATAAAACCAAACTTATTTAGTATTTTAATTACTGATTGACAACTCTAACTATGGAATAGAAGAAGTATTTCTTTATGTGGTGTTCATAAAGAATCATCAAATCCAAAGCACCTATGGTTACCTCGAAATCTTCTGTATTTTAGATGTATTTATACCTCTTTTAATATTGTTGTCAAACAGTAATTTTTAATTGTTAATTATTCCATCTATAACATATATGTTATCAAATGAAGAGATAGAAGAAAATATCGCAGAATTAGATAGCAAATGGGAATTAAAAGATGGAAAAATTGTTAAATCATTTCAATTCTCCAGCTTTATGGATGCTATTGGGTTTGTAAATGATATTGCAAAGATCGCTGAAAGACTTGATCATCATCCAATTATCACAATTAACTGGAAGACTGTCAAACTTTCTTTAAAATCATTTGATGTTGACGCAATAACTAAACGAGATATTGCTCTTGCTAAGGAAATAGAAAAATCAATTAGTAAAAGGTAGCAATTATTGGCTGAAGCAGGTCTCCAATACTATAATTGGATTAGAGACTAACTTTATTCATAAGGTTCATGACGATATGATGATATGTGCTTTTACTAACAGTGACTTTATTACCTATGTAATTATTGCTATTCTAGTTGGCTATGACTATTTTACTATAAGTTCTGCTTGTCTACTTTTTTGTCATTCAATCTCCATTTCAATCTTTGAGCTCGAATTTTCAACTATTCGTGATTAGTAAATATCATGTATATATCTCATTTTTACATTTATGGAATTTGCAGCTCCATATTGTTTACAATACAAGATGTAAGGTTAGTTTTTTATTATTATTATTATTATTATTATTGTCACTTTACATTGTGATATTATCTTGTATTCAAGTATCAATCCTAACAGGCTCTTCCAAAATATATATATAAATAAGAAATGACTCTTAAAATACTTCTCATATTGTTATGTTTTAATATTCTTAAAAAAGAACAATCTTTTTTTACATAAGTTTTAATCATTATGTTGTTAATATTACTTGATGGCGGCAGCAGGAAAACGTATTATAATCTTAGGATCGGGCTTTGGTGGATTGACTGCAGCTAATTTATTGAGAAAAAATCTTTCACTACAGCATCAAATTGTAGTTATTGATAAAAACAAATTTTTTATGATGGGGCTTGTAAATTTATGGATTCTCAGTGGAATTAGAAGATTAGAAGATTCCCAGATTGCTTTGAACAAACTAGAAAATAAAGAAATTACATTTTTGAACGATGAAGTAACAACAATAGATATCTCTAAAAAATTTATTAAAACCAGATCAAATAATAAATTAGAATATGATTATTTGATAATAGCATTAGGTGCAGAACTTGCAGCAGAAGAAATTGACGGATTTATATTCAATGGAGGCTTTAATCTCTATGATGCTGAGCAAATCCCAAAACTCAGAGAAAAAATAGTTGCATTAAGAAATGGACGTATAGCTATCTGTATAACAAATATTCCTTATAAATGCCCACCTGCCCCCTATGAAGCATCTTTACTTATTAACGATATTTTAGCTAAAAATGGAGTGAGAGATTCTATTGATATCGATTTCTATACACCTGCTCCAATTGCGTTACCTGTAGCCGGAGCAAAATTAAGTCAAGATATCGTTAACTTACTTAATGATAACCATATTAACTTTCATCCGCTGCATAAATTAAAAGCAGTTGTAGACAAAGAAATAATAGAATTTGAAAATGGAAATAAGGCAAATTATGATTTGTTAATAGGAATTCCACCGCATAAAGTTCCTACAGTTATAAAAAGTTCTGGCTTGGTAAAAGAGGGACAAAATTGGATTGATGTTGACAAATTTAGTCTTAAAACAAATTATGAAAATGTTTTTGCAATAGGAGATGTGACAGAAATAAAGGTTGATCAAATTGCCGTTATTCCTAAAGCAGGAATATTTGCAGAAGGTCAAGCAAAGTCCGTTAGTCACCAAATTATTAATGAAATTACAAATCAGCAGTCACATAATGAAAAATTCGATGGTAGAGGTTTTTGTTTTATG
Organism: Nitrososphaeraceae archaeon; assembly: GCA_021155845.1. Next base: position 5,307 of record JAJNBK010000182.1, on the reverse strand, counting down.
GAAATAGGAAGTAAAAAAGCAGGTTTTCTGGCTGCTGATTTCTATAACATAACAGGTCCAATTACAAGGCTTGATCCACCTTCAGAAGAATCATATAGAAAGAAACTTGATTTTGAGACGAGTAGGATAAAGGAGTGGTTATTATAATTGTTCTTTGATGTTGTATTTTCCTGATAACATTCCCATAAAATAGCGATAATAACTGCAAGTACATATATTGGCCTAAAAAACATCTTTATAGAGAGAAAGTGTGTGTGTGTGTGTGTGTGTGTGTGTGTGCTCATAGAAGATCACTAAAGATCACTAATTCAGATAATAATAATAATAATAATAATCCAACTTGGATTTTAGAACCTGTTTAGATTCTAAAATTAGTAAAATACTACTATTCCTTATCCTCCTCCTCCTCCTTCCCTATTACTAATGGTTTGAATAGCAACACCATTAGTAATGATAATAATAATCAACAACAACAACAAAAAAAAAATAATATATAGTGTTAATTCTCCTCATTGTATAAACTACTACACATGTTTCTCATGATTCATAATAGTCAATAGCGCAGCACTCTTTGCAGCAAGTTCTGCTGTTTTCTCAGATATATCATCACTTCCTATTATTACAATATCCTTATCTTCTGGTTTTAATTTTTCAATCAGCAAACTGTAAATCTAATGCTCCCATTTTTATGGCAGAATCTCTTTGTTCTACTCCTGACTTTATGGCAAAACTAAATTGTTTTAGCAAAACTACATAATTGAATTTACCTAATGCAATAGAACACTTTGGAAGATTCATTTCATCAGGGATATGGGATAGTAGTTCTGAAAATATTGTGGTAGCTTTGCTTGTCATTTTTGTTCCAGCATTAGTAGATTTTATCATGCCATGCATTTTCAAATGTTTTAGTAATGTTTTTATTGTGCCTTCTCCAAGCACGAGTTCCTGACATAGTAAATCTCTACTTACATGCCCTCTATTTTCCATAAGCTGTAATGCTTTGAATACATGTACCATATCAAAGGAAAGAACTCTGCTGGGTGCATACCTGCCTGAAATGTTTTCAAGCATTTTAACATACTGATGCATTATTTGTTATACTGTTAACTTCCCATTGAAAAATTTAATTGTATTTCCTTAAGTTGTTCATGGAATACTCATTTGAATGAAAAGCTCTTGTGTTGGATAAACTGACCTCCACTTTAAATAATAGAGCTTTGTGTAAATGCTAAATGTTAGTTAGCAAACAAATTACTAATGATATTAATGCAATACCAAAGATAGCTGTTGGTGTGTTGTTAGGAATATTGGTATTAGGAATGTTCATGGTAGGATATGATCAAGGAAATCTTTTCAGTCTAGCTCAAGGAGACCAAGCTTTTGATACTATGTGGATGCATGAGTTCTATCATGACATGAGACATTCTGCAGGATTTCCGTGTCATTAGTAGTAATAGTATTTGATGTAAGTAAAAGGCGTTGAGTCAAAAAATATGAAGGCACTGACCTTTCTTGCAATAACCCTTGTTTCTGGTGCAATTGCTGGGACTATATTAGGAATAATTAATCAAGTTATAGTAGAACCATATATCGACAAGGCAATAGACATAGAAATAGAAAATGATGCAGTCACAGAAGGCAAAGTAATTAACCCATCTGAAGTAGCAGGATATCGAATGTGGCAGAAAGGTGGAGAAATTGTTGCTGGAACTATATTAGGTACATCATTATCAGCATTATTTGGGATAGTCTTCATATATATTAGAACTTCGTTACCAGGTTCAAGTAATAAGAAGAAGGCATTAGCTCTGGCTGGAATAATATATCTTGTGTTATTTATAATTCCTGCATTAAAGTATCCCACAAATCCACCTGCAGTGGGCGATCCAGAAACAATATACTATAGACAGACTCTATACATTACATTTATTGTCATATCGGGATTCAGCGCTCTAATGCTGGCATTTATATATAGAACGCTTGGAAACAGATTATCAATAATAACTAAAAATATTATATTTCCATTAATTTATGCTGCGATAATTGCAGGCGCTTATCTTGCTCTTCCGCCCAATCCCGATAAAATAACAAGTGTATCAATGGATTTAGGTATAATATTTGGCTCAATGTGGGATAGATTCAAACCCCATGAACCACCAACCAAAATCACAGCAATTTAAATATATATAACCATTTTTATTTTTGAACATGTTATTTTGAATATATTTCTATAAAAAACAAAAACAACAAAGACTATAATACTAATGCTATTAAAAAAGGAATCATCAAATTGTGGAGGACCCTTCTTCTTATGTTTCTCTACAAGTTTGGTTTTCTTCTTCTTCTTCACTTTCTCTTTTCTTGATTTAACACATTCTCAAATTTGTCTTCTTGGCTGGTGGGTGGCAGACAGTAGGAACTCCAGAGAAGATAATTGAAGGTCTGAATAAATACGTCGATATAGGTGTAACTCATTTCATTTTACATTTTATTGGGTTAGATGAAAAAGCTCTTCAACTATTCGATTCAAAGGTAATCCAAAAATTATGAGCATTACTATAACAATAATAGGTAATAACCAAGACCAAATCAGATTAAATCAGGCCGAAAATTGTATGGTCTATATTACAATATCACAAGCAATGTAAGAAACTGAACTTGAAACTATGAGTGTTTTGTAGATTTATCGCTATCTCTATTGTTATCTAAGAATAAGTTTTTGCCTTATTACTAGTAGTCGTTTTTTTGATGGTGACTTAGAGCAGTAATTAATATAATTACAAACTATGGTTCATCACTTCGGCAATAACGTTATTTACAATAGCAGTTACTCTTTCTTTGTCAACTACGCCTGTAACAAAATGAGGCGTTCCTCCACCTTGTCCACCTTGTCCATACTTGGAGGATATTTCTCTAAATAATTTATTACAATCAATATTCACTAAGGATTTATTTCTTGCAAATACAACACTTGCTGTATCATCATTATGATTATTTATATTAGCAACAATGACTACTACCGAATTAGATTCAGCGATTTTTCTTCCTGCAAATATACGAATCTCTTCATCTAGCAAATTAAAAAATATTCCACGAATAATAGTTATTTTACTAGAGTCAGTGATGTAGGGTACTATGCTGTCAAGCTTTTCCTTAGTTAGATTTTTTAACTTTCCAAGATATATTTCTCTGTCTGTTTTTAACTTTCTAATTGTATTCTCAACTGTGTTAAAGTTTGCTTCTATATCTTCGCAAATCTTCAATAGTTTTAATGATAATGCAATTGCAGTCTCTTTTGCCTGCTCTCCTACTACAAAACTAATCTCATAATCTTTGCCATTTTTAGATATTCTAGTTACTAAAAAGAAGCTACATTCATTGAGATTCTCTACATGTTCCATAGCACAAGCAGCCAAATCATGACCTTCAATCTCGACTACTCTCACTGGATTTTCTGCTCTGATGATTAACTCTAAATCAAGATTAGGAATTGTAATAAATACGCTATTATCAGTTTTACGATGTTCTACCTTTCTAACATTTAGTGTTTTTCCTGTTAAGTATTGAAGTGATCCTACTAAAGCATGTTCAGCAGAATGTGCTATCTTGTTATGCATAATTTTTTATAATATTTTTAGTATAATATATTATACACGGCACGGCCTTTAAAATTAAATAATATATTCATTCCATCTGCCAAATCTCACTTTTAGAGATATATTAATTCGTTAGCAAAGATATACATACACACACAACACATATTATTCCGTGTCATTATGCAATTTAACTGGTAGCGTGATATATTATGTTGTTAATATTATTTGTTAATATTGAAAATACACAAAGCTACTATTTGCTAATTTCCCCACTCTTGTTTTGTCTATTGCAATATATATAAATAATCTATCCACAAGAAGGGAAAAGAAGTAGGCATGTTACATGATGTATTAGGAGGATATGGATATCAGCTTGATTTCTTAATAGATGTAGGCCTGTCGTTGCTTGCTGGGTTTTTGATTGGTGCTGAAAGAGAATCCAGAGGTAAACCTGCTGGAATCAGTACTCACTGTCTTGTCATTGGAGGTACTATGATGTTTACATATATCTCGGCGCAGGTTGATCCAAACTCTACATCAAGAATTGCTGCTCAGGTTGTATCAGGAATAGGTTTCCTTGGAGCTGGTATGATCTTAAAAAGTGAATCGACTGAAAAGGTAACCAATCTGACAACTGCAGCAGCTGTGTGGTTTGCAGCTTCAATAGGAATGGCAATAGGCTTTAACTTCTATTTCATGGCCTTGGTTGGAATAGCATTTGCTGTACTGGTTCCCAGGATTCCACATATTTCCAAAATAAAGGAAAGTATAGATAGGTAGCTACTAAGATAGAAGAATAGAAAGAAAGTAATTTCCCTGGGACCATCTGACTTTCTGTCTCTCCTGCTTCATTGCCATCAGAGTCTGATTCCGCAGTCAAAACTTTATTATGATATTTTTTGTGTCGTTATCTAATACGAATAACAAAATTTATGGCACAATAGAGGAGAAGGATCTTTTTAACCCAAACTCCGTAATTCTAGAAATTGCTTCGGTTTTGTCCCTGGGAGCAAGACAATAATAACAAATATGCATAAAACATTTGCAACTACACAGTCACAGAAGCATGCGCGGCTATACTCTCAAGTGACAAAGAAGAAGTTCTACCCGTTGAAACTAAAGCAACAGGCAAAGAGGGATCTAGCCGATTATACCAAAATAAAACTATTCTATCCTAATGTTTAATATTAGTTGTAGATGCTTTGGTTCTGAGTAGATGTGATAGAGTGTAAAAATTTGCAATCTGATACTAAAATTGATTTGTAATAGTCGTCGATACAAACTTGATTATGAGTGATTCCTTTTCTAAGCATCTTCAAAATTCGAAAGACTGTCTTCTGTTATGGTAGGCCATTTCTAATATAGATAAGATCACAGATCAGATAACAAAATCTAATTTACGTTAACATTTAAGGTATATAAAATATAATTTCGGTTTACTGACTATAAAATAAAATATGTAATGTTGTGCAAGAGGTATATGTATATATATGTATATTTATGTACATACCATATATATATATACATACATGCAGAATGAATTGGTTTACTACAGTTTTTTGAACTGACCTCCATTTTCTTCTCTTCCTCCACCTCCTCTTGCTGCTTCTCCGTTCTTATTTGTAATAACTACTCCAGTCTCCACCAATGGTTTTTCTCCAAGTGCTCTTTCTATTGCTTTAGTGCTTAATTCAATTGCTTGATCAATACC